>NZ_JBNCAB010000085.1:0-33846 GCF_049805555.1 Burkholderia sp. DN3021
AAGAGCCCGAAAACGCCCACCTCCAACTGCGGACGCACCAGATGGGCCAACACCATCTGCACGGATGCCGAGGCACGCTCGAACGCCTGATTGATGCGCGGCTCGTCCTCGGGGCCGGCGGCCTGCAAATCCGCCTTCAGCATCCTGCCGATTCCGGACAAGGTCTCGGTCACATCCGCCCCCCGGGTGTTGAAACGCTCCAGGAGCTTGTGCAGCGGGTAATGCTTCCTGGCAACGGCCGAGTCCTTGCCGGCCAGATAATTGCGCCCCACTGTTTCCGCGAGCGAGCAGCCTTCGCGGTTGAACAGATAGTCGATGTCATTGAAGCGCTCGGCCTCGAATTCCGGGCCGAACCGCGTACGGCCAAAATCGATGGCCTTCAGGAACACCGCGCCGTCCTCCTTGCGCTGATGCACCAGCAGGTTCTGCATGTGCAGATCGCGATGGGATACCTGGTTGCCGTAGAAAGTCCTCGCCATATCCACCAGCTGCGCCGCCAGGCTTCCGGCCTGCTCCGGAGACAGCGTGGCCAGGCTGGCGTCCAGCTCGCGGCTAACGATGCGCTGCGGGTCGTACTGCGCGACGCGGGCGTAGGCAAATGTGTCGCTGACGCCCGGCGGCGCGGCAATTGGCTGCTGCGTGGAGATATAGTGCTGCAGATCCGGGCGCGATGTCGCATAAACCTCGAGCTGGGCCTCGCGCACGAAGTCCGCTCGACCGACCTCGTCCCGGGCTTGCAACACGCCGGTGCCCGTATGAAAGCGCTTATGCACCCCGCCCGCGCCGAAGTCGCTGTCCACCAGGGACGCCATGCCCGGTGCGGCATCCAGGCGGTCATCCTCCAGCGACGACGCTTGCGCCTTCACGTGCCGGGCATCCAGCGGCGCGCCCAGATGCGCGAGAATCATCTCCCGCGCCTCCGGCGATACTTGCTCGGCCTTCACCACCTGGCCGTTGATGCTGTAGCTGACCTTGTCGCCGCCTTGAATCGGTTCCATCGCGATGGTAAACAGCGTCCGATTGTCGGGCGTGGCCATTCGCGCCAGCTGGTTGAAGGCGTGAAACGAGCGCGCCGGTCCCTGGCAGTCCACCAGCTTGAACAGCGCGTTCAACGCGTCCTGTTTTTTTTCGGCGCGAAACAGATCCTTGAACTGGTCCCACAAACCCATATGCGTGGCGGTTTTCAGATCGCCGCTCATCATGTGCGTCAAACGCTCGTTGCTCAGGGAGAACGCCGGGCGGATGGCGTCAAAGCGAATGGAAGAAGACATCAGCGTTACCTAAATGAAGTTGAGGGAAGGATGTGGCTGGCGTGGATTCCATCACCATGCATCGTTGTGTATTGCGGCCTATGGGTTTCTTGTAGCTCAACGCCTCATTCAAGGCGACAGTAAAAAGGTTCTGTCGCAATAAGGATGCTCAGGCGCGATGATGCGAAGATGAATGGGATTCCTTATGCAACCAGGGAATAGAATTGCTCGGCGGGTGTCTGGTTCTTGCGGTCGCCCTTCATCTGCCCTTTGGCGAGATACTTTGACTGACGAATCTTGATCGGTTGTTCACGGCTGGCGTTGAGGTCCTTGAGCGCCGCCAGGTTCGCCCCGCTTTGGTCGATCGTCACGGTCTCGGGCTCCCCGTTGTGCTCGATCGATTGTTCGAAGTACCGGCGTGCTGCGGCCTTGTCCCGGTGGGCGCGCAGCAGGAAATCAATGGTGTTGCCGGCCTTGTCGACGGGCCGGTAGAGATATTTCCAGGCATCGTTGACCTTGATGTACGTCTCGTCCATCCGCCAGCTTTTTCCCACCGGTCGCTTGCGCCGACGGAACGCCTTTTCCAGCACCGGCAGCAGCTTGATGACCCATCGATGCACCGTCGAGTGATCGACCGACACGCCGCGTTCGGCCATCATCTCCTCGAGGTGACGCAAGCTCAGCGGGTAGGCGACATACCAGCGCACGCACACCAGAATCACGTCGATCGGATAATGCAGGCGCTGGAACACTCGTTTCAGGGGCGCTTTCGTGTCTTGCTGCATCGCTCACTCCGCCTCAATTCCGATCACCCAAGCTTACCAGACCGCCTTACTGCGACAGCACCGTCTGGCGTACCTGCGACTTCGCATCGCCCGTCCCGCGGAAGTGCTCGGCGATCGACACCATGTTGCGCACAAGCCGCTGATCCAGCGGCACACCGTCGCGGCGCGCGCCGTAGTCAAACGCCGTCTTCGCACCTTCCGGACCGAATCGCTTCGACAGCGCGAGCACGAACACCTCGAGCGCGCGGCGGTTTTCCGTGCGGACCTGCTCGGCATAGCACCGCACCGCGCCACAATCCTTGAGCAGCGGGACGCGCGCGGAAAGCGCGAACAACCGCTCCTTCATCCCCAACCGAGCGACAGACATAGCCGGACCGTGCGTGTCGCCGCCGCCGACGACACGCGCGCCGAATCGCGCGCTTGCGTCGAATGCATCAACATTGATCATTCAATCCTCCTTTCGCTACGAGACATTCCGATACGGTGCGCCAACCACGCTGGCCGCCGCGCATGAGCGTCGAGTTGACCGTCGTCCCCGCGGCCCTTCAACGCCGGGCGGCCGGCGCGCAATCCCGCTCGACATGGATGTCGATGCTGAAGACATTCGTCCGGCGTAGCTTTCAGATTCCGCTCAGGCGGCAATGCACATCGTCGAATGCCTGGGCTTTGTTCGGAAGGGGTAGTTGCGCGGCAGCGTGAGGTCGAGTAGTGTTGATTTTCACGCAGTCTTAACCCACCGTTTTCATCTAAATCTGACCCACCCCGAGACAAGTACGGGTATGGCAAGCGCGCACGGGGCGAGGCGCAGATCTCGCGGATCAAGCGTTGCATCGGATCGCGACTGCTGACACGCCGATTCGAATCGCAGCAGCGCGAGGGCATGATCATCGCGAACCTCGTGAACCGGTGGAACAGCTTCGGCAAGGCGGTTTGCGTCAAAACAGCCTAATTGCGGCCGCAACCAACTGAGCGCATACCCTGTCGAACAAAGGCGTTCGAAGTGTGTTTCGTCATTGCAAGATAGAAGGGGAACATTGATCGTGAATGGAATCGATTAGCTTGGCGACGGCGGTGCGCGCCGTCGCCAAGTTGGGTATGGAGCGGATCACGGACGCGCGCCGCCACTGGGCTTGCCGCGCGGCGGATCGCCCCAGCATGCGCCGACGCGATGGGGCAGCGCGACATTCGACGCAGACGACGCGCGCGCGGGCGCTGCCGCGCCGCTGCCGCCCGCGTTGTCGTCCTGCCAGCTCGCGGCGCGCCGCTGCCGCGCAATGTCGTCGCGGCGGGCTCGCTCGAGCGCGTCGATCCGCTCGATGTGCGCGAGCAGTGCGTTGTGCCCCGAGAAGTCGTAGCGCACGTCGATGTGGCGCACGCCGAGACGTTGGAGCTGCCCTTTCGCGCCCGGAAAATCGCGAGGCGTGAAGCGGCGCACGCCGTAGCGGAAGTCCTGGACGAAGCGCGCGACGCCGAGTGGCCCCGCGTACCGGTGCACGAGAGTGACGTCACCGAGCGCGATGCGCAGCGTTACGTCGCCGCACTGATCGGGCCGCCAGTCGATCTGCTCGGACACGCGCAAGTTGTAGTTCGTCAGCGTGCGCGCTTGCGGCGCGCATTGCAGCGTCAGTACCGTTTCGAACGGCTTCGCCCGCGCTTCGCGGTTCACGTCGGTCGGCTGCGCGACGATTCCGATGTGCATCGTCTGCGCGCGTAGCGCGTCGATCTGCTTGCCGAGCGACGCGATCCGCTCGTCGAGCTCAGCCGCCGCCTGCTGTTGCGCGCGCCGCTCGGCGTCACGCCGCGCCTGGGCGACTCGTCGGGCGGCCGCGTCGTCGACGAGCTGCAGGAACGCGTTGGTGAACGGCAGTCGGTAGCCGAGCGTGTCGACTGCCGAGGCGCGTGCCGCGCCGACGCGCACGAACGGCTTCGCCGGGCCATCGACGAACGCCCAGATCGCGCCTTGCGGACCGAACAGCCGATCGTTTGCGTCGTCGCGCGTCGCCGCGCGCTCGAGCGGCCACAGCACGTCGCGTTCCCAGTCGTCCTGCAATGCGCACGACGCCTGCCGCTCGACGTACGCGATCACCGTGTGAAGCGAGCCACCGACGAGGCGCCAGACGAGGTCGCCGCCGACGTCGCGATCGCCCGCGAGCCGCTTGACGTCGCGCAGCGCGTCGTCGGCCGCGCGCATCGCGGACGCCTCGACCGATGGGTCGACGCCGAAGCCGTGAAAATCGGCCGCGAGGCGGTAAGCGGCGCCGGGGCCCGCGAGCGCGTTGGCGGCGAGCGTAGCGACACGCTGCTCGTAGTCGACGAGCGCGTCGCGCAGCGCGGCGTCGCGCTCGAGCGTGAGCCGGCCCTGCGCGGGCGCGCCGCCGAGCGCCTCGCGCAGGGCGCGGCCACCGCTACGCGAGATCGAGCCGAGCGCAGAGCCGAGACTGCCGCCGCTCGCCGCGGGCATTCGCGCGGGCGCGAGCATTTGCGACGCGGTCCGGACGAACCGCAGCCAAGGCGGCAGCGCGTCGTCGCGCACGGATTCGAATTCGTGATTGACGCGCGCGAGCAACGCCGCGAACGGATCGCGGCGATCGGGAATCCGGTCGATCACCGCGCGCCATTGCGCTTGCGTCATCAATCGCTGCTCGCCTTGTGGAAAACGTGCAACGAAGTCGCGCCAGGCATTGATGCGCGTTGCGTGATACCAAGTGTCGAACGCATCGCGATGGAACGCGAACTTCGACCGGTTCGGGACCGCCTGCGCCATCTCGTCGAGGAACGCGTCGATCGCCAGCCGATGGGCGGCCGTCAGCGAGGCGGGAACGCGCACGTCGCGCAGCGCGGGAGGCTGCGCGAGCGTCGCGGCGGCCGGCCAGAAGTCGGCGAGGGTCATGTCGCGCGGCGGCGATGCGTCAGGCAGCGCAAGCAGCCACGCGCCGTCAGGGTCGCGGTACGCGAGCCGTTCGAGCTGCGCCTGCATGGTCGCGATCCGCGCGTGGAGCGCGCCGTCGTCGGGTGCGCTCCACGCGATCTGGTCGATGGTGAGCGCGCCGATGCGCGGCGACAGGCCGTCGCCGAAATCGCGCGCAGTGCTTTCCTCGTGCGTGTCGTACGTGTCCTTCGTGCCGCCCGCGCCATCCGACGGGGGCGCGCCGTCGCGCTGTGGCGCGCGCGCGAGTGCCGGAGCGGGCATCCGCGCAAGCGACTCGCGGTCCGCGCCGCTCCGGCGCGCCTGCATCAGGTTCACGTAGCGGACCAGATTGCTGATGCGCGACGCGGCGTCGCCGTCGTACGCCGCGTGCGCGTTGCTCGCGTTGTCTGGCTCGCCGAAGAACAGCCGGTCGACAGCGGGCTCGATAGAGCGCCGATAGTGCGCGACGTAGCGGCGCTTGAGGTCCGCTTCGAGCCGGCCAACGGGCGTCGCGTCGGCGATCGGGGGGGCGAGTCGCCGCACGAGCCGCCGCTCGTCGTGCCGCTCGACGTCGGCAATCACGCGGCCGATCCGCTCGAGCGTCGCCGCATCGCGCGCGAGCTCGCCCGTAAAGCGAGGATGGGCGGGATAGTCGCGGTGGATCAGCTCGACGGTCCGCATGTCGCCGATGAACGACGCGCTCATCAGCAGCCCGATGGCGGCGCACGCGAAGAGCCACGCGGCGAGTGCGGCGCGCCGCAGTGTCAGACGCGAGCGGCTCGGCCGCTCGACAGGTTGTGATGCATCGCGATCACCCGGCAGCACGCGCGAGAACACGTCGTGCAGGAACAGGCCCGCGTCGCCGGGCGCGCGCGCTGGCGCGGCGTCGAGCCAGTCGGGCAGCGTCAGCGACGGCGCGCCGCCCGTCTGACGGCCGCTCGCGAACAGCAGCCCGCGCAGGTACGGCGTTTCCTGATAGATGTTAGGGCCGAACGCTGCGCGTACGAAAGCGTCGAGCCCAGGCCGCAGGCGCGCGAACTCGTGCGGCAGCATCAGCGTGCGCGGCGACGGCGGCTCACCGTGCGCCGCCGACGCGACGCGCAGCGCCGCGAGCCGGGCGTCGACGCTGTCGAGCGCGTGTGCGACGAACGCGTCCGCATCATGATCGCCGAGATAGCCGAACGCGCGCTCGCGTTGCTCCGGCGCAAGCTGCGCGGCCCAATCTTCGAAGCCGTAGAGCCGGTCGCATTGTGTGACGAGCACGTACACCGGAAAACGCCGCTCGAACAGGCGGATCAGTTGTTCGAGCCGCTCGCGAAGCGCACAGCCGTCGATCGTCAGCGCGTCACGATCCGCTTCGACGAGGCGCGGCGCGTCGATTGCAACGACGACGCCGTCGACGCCGCGGCGCGCCCGCGCGCGGCGGAGTTGCCCGATGAGCGTGTCCCATGCGCGGCGATCGTCGTCGGACGCGCCGGGCTCGGCGAAGCGGCCCGCCAAGTCAAGTACGACTGCGTCATCGAAGCACCACCAGTCGCAGTCTTCGGTAGGCGCAATGCTCTCGTCGTGACGCGTGTGCCGTAGCGGCGACGCGATGCGCGCGCGAGCGAGCGCCGTTGTCTTGCCCGTGCCCGTGCGGCCGATCACGAGATACCACGGCGGCGCGTCGCGCGACCGGCCACGCAAGCCAGGCGCGGGCGCGGCGCGTTCGAGCGCGTCGAGCGACGCGCGCCAGCGCTCGATGACGCGCTTGAGTGGTGCGTAACGATCGCCTGGCAGAGGTTCGGACGCGGTGAGCCGCGCGATCTGTCTGCGCGCGCGCACGGCGCGCAGCGCGCGGCGCGCGAGCCCGAACAACAGCCATCCTGCGAGCCCTGCACAGAACACGGTGGGCGCGCCCCACAGCGGCCACTCGAAATAGAGCGCGGCCGCCCAACTGAGCGCGGCAAGCGAGACGAGCGCGAGGAGCCGCGCGAGCATCATGCAAAGCTTTTTCATTGCAGCCTCGGGAACACCGAATCGATCATCCGCACGATGACGACGTGATAGATCAAACAGAGCGACAACAGGATCGCGAGCGGCAGCCCGAAGTTCAGGCCGGCGCGCGCGATGCGGCGGCGCGCGCGCGCTTTCGCCGCGACGGCGTGCGGACCGGGTCGCGGATACGCGGCGGGAAACGGCGGCTCGCCCGGCGGCACGTGCGCCGACAGCGCGTCGAGCGCACGCAGCCGGATCGCGTCGAGCCCTCGGTCGCCATCGTCGTAGCCATGGCGGCCGCGAAAGCCGAGCTGCAGACACAGTAGATAGACTTCGAGCACGTTTGCCCGCGCACCGTCGAGCGCGTCGAGGCGCTCGAAGAACGCCATGCCCGCGTGCGACGTGTCGAAGTGGCGCTTCTGAAGTAGCCCCAGCGTCCAGCGGTCGGCGTCGTGCCAGCCGCTGTTCAGCAGCACCTCGTCGATCCACGCGCACACTGCGAACAACGCGTCTTCGACGTCGGCTTGGTGCGCGCCCGCGCAGGCCGCGTGATCGCGAGCGCGTTCGATCAGGATGTCGAGCCGCAGCGCGACTTCGGTCGCGTCGCCGTGCGGCGCTTGCGCGAACTGCCGCGCATACGCGACGAGCGGCATCATCGAATCGGACAGCTTCATCATGCGTGCCTCACCGCGATGAGTTCCGCGTGCAGATCGTCCGGCGCGTCAGCCCAGCGCAGCGAGACGCGACCATCGCGCCGGATCGCGTCCCACGGGCGGCCGGTCTGCTCGATCCGGAAGTATCGCACATCGCCGCGGCGCGGCAGGCGCGGGGGCGCCCCAGGCAGCAGGGTCAGCTCGATGCCCGGTAGTGCGAGCGCGGTGAGCTGCGGCATCTCGGCGGTCGCCGCGATCCGACCGCCGATCAGGAAGCGTTGCGCGAGCGTGTCCGGATCGTGCGTGCTGCGGATCGCGACGTAGATCAGATGGCGATCCGCGAATACGCCGGGCGGCAGTTGCGCGAATCGTTGCACGGGCTGCTGCTCGCCGTCGGGCTCGAACGTCGCGACGCAGTCGGGACCGACCGCGATTTCGTCGAGCAGATGGCCGATCAGCGTGTGCGCGCGAGAGAAACACTCGCCGAGGTCGCGATGGTTGTACGGAGGAAGGCCGCCACGCGCGTCGGGCGTTTCGCCGAGCATGTCGAAGCGCTCGGAGAACGCGCTGAGCTCGCCGACGAGTTGTCGTAGCACGCCGTAGGCCGTCCACGGATGCTGCCCGTCGCATTCGGCGAGATGGAACAGCAGCGGGCCGAAGCGGTTCAGCGAGCGCAGTGCGAGCAGGAACGCCGTGTAGCTCGCGTCGAATTCGGCGCGCCGCATCTCGTGCGGGCTCTTGTACTGCTGCAGTTGCCGCGCGCGGCCCGCGAGTTCGTCGCGGATGCCGCGCACCCGGTCGAGCAACACGCGCGAGCCGGACAGCGCGTAGCACGGGGGCGCGAAATCGTCGTCGAGCCGCAGACGCTCGCCGTCGCGCACGATCCGCGCGATCGGGATCGTCTCGTGTCCGGCGAGCGCATCGAGTTCGTGATCGAACACGATCTTCAGCACGTGCTTGAGCGTGCGCACCGGCGCGCCCGGATGGTCCGAAAAAAGGTCCCTGATCTCGTCGGCCGACGGCAGCGTCGCGTAGCGCGTCGTGGCGTCAGGCAGCGCGTCGGGCGCGGCCGCGACCGTCACGTTGTTTGCGCCGTACGCGAGTCGCTTGAGCGCGACGTGCACGCCGAGTGCGCGACCTTCGTCGAGCCACGCGGGATCGAACGCGCGCGCCGCGACCACCGCGTTGCCCGGATACTCGACGTAGCTGCGTTCGGCAAAGAGCAACCGTGCCGAGCGGATCTCGATCACACGGCGGTCGATCGCGGCGTGCGCGAGCGATAGCGCGCCGACGCCCCAGAAATGCGGCGGACCGGATGCGAGCCAAGGTTCGATGCGGAACTGCTGATGCAGTTCGGCCAATTGAAAATGTTGCGGTTGCAGCAGCATCCCCTGATGCCAGTAGACGTTGTCCATGTTGTTCGTTTCGGTTCGTGATGTGTCGCGCGTCATCGCTTGCGCGGCGCGCGGGAGGCGGCGTCGCCATTTTCGTTACTGTTGCCGCCGCCGTTAGCGTTGACATCGGCGCTCGGCAGCGCCAGCGTTTTCGCGCCGCTGTCGAGCGTTGTCCACGCGCGCGCGCCCGGCGGCGGCAGGTTCAGCGGCGCTTCGCGAGCGTCGGTGATGCTTTGCGCGCCGAGCCGCAGCTTCAGCCCGAGCGTTCGCGGCGCGGCGCGATAGGTGGACGAGAACCAGCCGCGCTTGTCGATTTGCAGCGGCACGTCGAAGAGGCGTGCCGCGCGCGGGCCGTCGGCGTCGTAGTAGCCGGCGACGATGCCTACGTAGCGCGCCTGCTGCGCGCGATCGATCGACAGTGCGACGTGCTCGCCGGGCGCGATGACGTAGCGCGTCGTCTGAATGAAGTCCGCCGCGGGCCCGCCCTCCGCGAGGGTCGTGCGCAGCCGGGCCGGATTGTCGGCGAGACGGCGGAATGTCTGTGCGTCCGCGCTTTGGAACACCGCGAGCAGCAACGTGTGCGGTGCGTTCAGGAATTCGTTCAGCCGCGGCGATGCGTCGACGTCGATGCGCAGCGCGTCGGGCGCGTAGTCCCATCGTACGTCGGCGCGCGCCTGTTCTTCGGTGACGCCGCTCGCGCAGCCAGCCAGCGCCGCGAGCGCGGCGAGCACGGCGATGGACGCGCGCGCGGCCCCCGGCATCGAAATGTGTCGTTCGTTCATGCCTTTTCCTCAGCTCATCGCCATCACTTTCTGCTGGCTCGGCTGCAGCACGGCGCCCGTCGCGTTGCCTTCGTTGTGCTTCGTCGGCGTCGTCAGCCGCACGGCTGGATTACCTTCGAACTTCACCTTCGTGCTGCCGGCGGCGAATTCGACCTTGCCCATGATCTTTCCGGACATCGCGCCGCCGGCGGTGCCCGGCTGGTCGCCGTTGGTCATCGGAATCGTCGATTTCTTCGTGAGCGCGGGCATCCCGCAGACGAGCACTTTCGTCGTGATCGACTCGGCCATCATCGGCAGGCCGGTGTTCGGATACGGGATGGGCACCGGGCCGCCCGGCGTGGGAGTCTTGCAGACGTCGACGGGGCTCATGCAGAGGCCGGACGCAGTGGTGACGACAAACATGTTGGAATTCCAAATATAAAGGGAAAATTCAACCGAGATCGATGCGCTCGCCATCGATGCCGACGTGGCGGTCCGCGAGCAGCGCGACGTCGCGCGCATGCAGGTGCGCGCGCTCGTCGACGCGCCAGAGTGCGCGCGTCGCGCGCAAATCGTCGACGCCGCGCACGCGGCGAAAGCAATCGCCGAGCGTGTGGAGCGCGCGGCCGATCGTCGCCGTGAAGCGGCGCGCCACGACGCACACGTCGTGCGCGGCGGCGCCGATCGACTGCGCGTGCGCGTCGAGGCGCGTGGCCCGCACACTCGCGCGATGCGCGTGCAAGTCGAAGCACGGCGCGCCGGCGTCGATCCGCTCGCGCGCAGCGAGCGTGATGCGCGGCGCGTCGATGCGCAGCCCGTCGACGCCGGCTTCGAGCACGACGCCGCCTGGTAATGCGAGCGCGGCTTGCGGCGCGCCTGCGCGCGCGAGCACGGCGAGCACGTACGCGGGAGGCGCATCGCATGCGTCGCCCGCGTGCGCATGCGCGTGGCCCGGCGACCAAATCAGCACGCGATCGCCGACGTCGGGTGCGAGCAGGCAGCCGTCGGCGCGCCGCGCACGGCCGACGCGATCGTCGAGCGTTAGCCAGTCGCCGACACGGCCCGTCACGCAAGACGCACGGAGCGGCGCGTCGTTGGACTGCAATGGCGCGAGGGCACAAGTGGAGGCGCAAGAAGAGGGCATGCGCGACATCGAGGTGCGAGAGTCGTGTGTCATCGTTCGGTCGAACTCCATTGCTCGGCTCGCGCTAACACGGGATCAGCCACACGCGCGCCCGTCTTGCGCGCGCCGTCCCAGCGCACCGCGCGGTCGTCGACGCCGTGCAGGTTCGTGTGCGAGAAATCAGCGTGCGCGCAATCGGCACGCGACAGCGTCGCGTGCGAGAAATCGCAGTAGACGAAGCTGCCGCCCGCCAGCGTCGCGCCCGTGCAATCGGCGTGCGTGAAGAGCGACATCCGCGCGCGCAGCCCGCGTGCGTTCGCCGACGACATCCGCGCGCGCGCGAAATCTGATTCGTCGAACGTTGCGCCGGTGAGGTTCGCGCCCGAGAGCATCGCGCCCGCGAAACGCGCATGACGGCCGCGCGCGCCCGCGAGCGTCGCGCGTTCGAGATCGGCATCGAAGAACATGGTCTGCACGAGCGACGCGCCGCTGAAATCGCTGTCGGCGAGCGCCGCGCCGCTGAAATGCGTCATCGTCAGATCGCAGCGCTCGAAACGTTGGCTGCGCAGATTCGCTTCGACGAAGAGCGCATTCGTCAGGCGCGTGGCGTTGAAGCGTGCGCTCGACAGATCGGCGCGCATTGCGGCGAAACGCTCGAGCTCGGCGCTTGAGAAATCGGTGCGCTCGAAGCGGCAGTCGATAGCTTCGCAACGCAGCAGCTTCGCGCGCGCGCACAGCGCGGCGGAGAAATTGCCGCGCTCGAATGTCGCGCGCGACCACAGCGCGTCGACCAGCGTCGCGCCGACGAATTCGGTGTCCGTCATCGCGAAGGCGTTGCCCGTCGTCGAGCGCAGGTTCGCGTCGCGCAGCGCGACTGCATGCCAGTTCGAATCGCCGAGCGTCGCACCGTCGAGGCGCGCGCCCGTCAGATCGCACTGCTCCCAGCGCGTCGCGTCGAGCAGTGCGGCCGATAGGTTCGCGCCGCGCAGTATCACACGATCGAACGTGCAACCAGACAGGTCTAGGCAAGAAAGATCGGCATTCGAAAGATCGACCCCGGATAGCGTGCGGGTGTCGGCGAGGGCGGCGAGCGCCGCGTGAACGGGAGCGGATAGGGTTGGCATCGAATCAATCAGCGGGAGGCGAGTTCGGGGCGGTTAGGCACGGCGAAGAGCGTTCGCTCGACGTTCGCACCATCGATTTGTGATGGGCCGAGCGCGGCGCCGTAGCAGTCGGCGCCGTACAGGTTGCTCGACTGCAGTTGCGCGCCGTCAAGCCGCGCACGACGCAGCGACGCGCCGAGCAGGTCCGAATTGCGCATGTCCGCGCACGTCAGGTCGGCTTTCGTCAGATCCGCGTGCCGCGCGCGGGAAGACGTCAATTGAGCGCCGCTCGCGATCGCGCGAGCGAAGCTCGCGCGATCGAGCGTCGCCTTGTGCAGATTGGCGTAGCGCAGATCGACGCCGTCCCAGCTCGCGTCGTCGAGCGCCACGTTGCTCAGGACGGCCTGATGGAATGACGTCGACGCGTCGGCGCGCGAGCCGCGCAGCGACGCCGATCGAAGCTGCGTGCGCAGCGCCTGCGCGCCATACCATTCGGCGCCGTCGCACTGCGCGGCCACGAACGTCGCATCTGCCAGCGTCGCGTGCTGGAAATTCGCGCGCGGCACGTGCGCCGACGTAAAATCGGCGGTATCGAGTGCGCAACCGGCGAAGCTCGCGTACACGCCGTCGAGCCGTGCGGCGGCGAGCCCGGTCATCGCACTCGCGTCGAATTGCGCGTGTGCGCAATGGCTGCCGGCAAGCGACGCGTGCGTGAAGTCGCCGCCGGTAAAATCCGAGCGATCGAGGCACGCGCGATCGAGCGCGGCGCCGCGAAACGATGTGCCGGGAGCGGACGCGTCGGCGAAGCTCGCGTCGCGCAGGTCCGCGTTCGAGAAATCGGCACGCGACAGCAGCGCGCGCTCGAACGATGCGCCGGCCAGCCGGCAGTCGGCGAAGCAGGTGTGTTCGATGCGCGCGTCGCGGAAGTCCGCGCGCTCGAGCGCGGCCGCCGACAGGTCCAGGCCGCTCAGGACGAGGCCGGCGAATCCGAGGCCGCGCGCGTGGCGCTCGATCACCTGCTCGGACGTGAGCGGATCCGCGAGCGGCGCATTGCCGGTCGGCGATGCAGCGGGGTGCGTCGAAGCGCGAGCAGGGATGGCGTCGGCGAGCGGTTCGGCGGGCGGGAGCGGGTCGGGCTCGGCGGACGTCGCCGGTTCGTTGGTTGCCGTGCCGGCGGCGGGCGCGCCGAGTCCCGCCGTCAGCGCGGCGACGTCGAGCGGCGTGTCGAGCGCATCGAGCGCGTCCGCGAGTGCGGCGAACTCCGGCCGGTCTCGCGCAGCCGCCTCCATTTGCGCGCGCGACAGGCCGTGTTGCTCGACGAGCGCGCGGATCTGCGTGTCGGCTTGCCGAAGCAGGTCGGCGAATGACGGTGCGTCGTCCGATGTCTGCGAATTCGGCGAAGAGGGCGGCGAAGCATCGCGCTGCTCGCCAGCCGCGGTCGTGGCGTACTGCGCTTGCCATTGCGCGGTCTGCGCGTCGAGCGTGGCTGCGAGCGAGGCGAGCTCGTCCAGGTTCATGTCGGCAGGCGCATCTCGCGGCGGCAGAAGGCGCGCGATGTCGGCTTCGGTCAAGCCGAATTCGGCGAGCAGCGCGTCGGTTTGCACGGCGAGCGCTGCCGCATCCCGCTCGAGCGCTGATAGATCCGGCGCGGGTAGCTCCTCGGGCGATTCCGGGGCCGCCGCCGGCTGCGCATGCGAAGCCGACGGCAAGTTATCGGGGGCGCGACCGGGGTCGGCGCACGCTTCGTCGCCGGCGGTCGACGCCAGCGCGGCCGCGGCGACAGGCGCGAGCATCGCGCCAGACCCACCGTGTTCGGACGCAGGCTGGCCTATATACGCAGCGTCTGGTAACGGCGGTGCGTCTGCGTCTTCCCAGCCGGCGATCACGCGCATGACGTCGTCGCCGTCCTCATCGTCGATCGTGACAAGCGCGCGATACAGGACGATGCCGCACGCCGCGCCGGGGAACAACCAGACCGTTTCCGCCCGCATCGGGCACGCGTCGATGCGCGCGACGCCGGCGACCGAGCGTTCGACGAAGCAGCGCGCCCGCACGCGCGGCAGCGCGCCGGCGATGACTGGCCGGTCCGCATGCAGGTTGACGAGCTCGATGTCCTCGTCGCCGCGCCAGAATCCGGTGATCCGCTGGTCGCGCGGCGCGGTATGGAAATGCTCGGCGCGCGTGCCGGCGGGCAGGTGGGGCCAGCGCGAAGCCAGCCAACGTTCGTCGAACGGCCCGAGATCGCGTGCGCGCTCGGGCGCTGACGACGGCAGCGCGCGAAACTCGGCGAGCGGCGCTGCGGCTCGCGCGTCGACGAGCCGCTCCTTGCACGCCGCGCCGATGCGCGCGCGTACCGCGACCGGCGCGCCCGGGCGGCGTTCGCGTTCCGACGGCGCATACGCGTGGCCATAGACGAGGAATTCGCCTGCCGGCTTCGGCACCCCCTCGTCGAGTGGGGTCTGCGGGTCGAGCCACTGCTGCGCGACTTGCCAGAGCTCGGCCTCGCTCGAGAGATCGCCTGGGCCGACGGGTGTGTGCGCACGCAGCGCAAAGCAGGCCAGCGCGCCGATCGACAGCCGGTCGATTCCTTCGAAGCGCAGCGTCCGGCACAGCAGCGAGAGAGAATCGGGTTTGATGATTTTCATGATGGAATCCGAACGAATGCGTGGGTCAACCGAGCAGGATCAACTTGCTGTCTAACTTCAGCGATGCGCTGCCGTTCAGCTTGACGTTGGTCGCGCGCACGTCGATCGTGCCGTCGCTGCCGAGCTTCAGCAATGCGGAGCCGCAGCCGGCCGCGATCTTGTCTTTGTTGAGCTCGAGGCTCGATTTGCCCGCCTCGATGCCGATCTTCGCGTCGCGCACGTCGAGCTTCGCCTTGCCCTGCGCATGCGCGAGCGTGACGCCTTCGGCCGTCGCGACGAGACGGTTGCCCTTGAAGCTGAACTCCGAGTCGGAGGCGCTCATTCGCGCGGCGCTCAGGTTCTTCACCTGCTTCGCGAGATTTTCCTGAAGTTTGTCGATCTTCAGTCCGACGGCCTTGCGCTTTGCTTTCAGCGCGAAGAGCTTTGCTTCCTTCGCCTTGGTCGCGACCGCCGCGACCGCGTCGGCGGGCGACGATGGCATGGGCACGAGCGCGCTGACGCCGAACGCGTTCTGATGAGTCGACAGCACTTCGTTTTCCGAAATGTCGGCTTCGAGATCAGCGATCTCCTTCAGGCAGGCGTCGAGATCGCAGCGCTGCTTGATCAGGTCCTTGAGGGCCAACTTGGTGGTCGGATCGGCCGCCACCGCGAACAGTAGAGTGTCATGCGCATGCACGTGCGCGTGCTTGGCAGACTCCACGCCCCAGCGGCCGTTGCCGGCGCTCATCGCAACGCCCGCCGCGCCTGGCGCCTTTGCGTCTGTCGACCACGTGAGCCCGTCGACGGTGAGCGACATCCGCGTCGCGTGCGTGAGGTTCTTCGCTGCGAGCGCGATACCGTGCTTGCTGAGCGACAGATCCGCGACGAGCGGCAACGCCTCCTGCAGTTTCGCGACGTTCGCGAGCATCGTGCGCGACGTCGCCATCAGAGCGGTACTGGCGGCGGTCACGCCAGCGAACTGAGCGGCGGATACGCCGAAGCCCGACCACGGCAGATCGGCGACCGCGCCGCCGCCCTTGATGAGCCCCGCAGCGGCGGCGGCGGAACCGGCATTCGCCAGGCCCGAGACGATCATGAACTTGCGCACCGCGCCCTTGAGCTTGTCGAGCTGTTTTTGCACCAGCGCGGATGCGTCCTGCCCGGCGGACAGCCGGATCGCGCCCGTAGCAGACTGCTTGTGCAGAGTCTGCAGCAGCGTCGACGCGCTATCGTTGATCTCGAAGGTCCGGCTGCCGGGCAGCATCCAGCGCAGGTTGCCCTGCAGCGTCGTCAGGAAGTTCGCGCTGACGTCGAGGCTGTTGCGCACGCCGACATAGACGTCGGTATTGCCGCCGATCGACACCGAGCACTTGAGCCCGCCCGAGAAGCTGTATGCGTTGCCGAGCGAGAAATCGAACCTGTTGCCCGACGTGAGGAGCGCGAGGCCTTCGCCTGGCCCGACCGAGCCGAGGCCGATGTGGTTGTTCGGCGCGTGCAGCCACGTCGCCGCACCGCTGCCGTCCTTCATGTAGAGCTGGTTGTGCTCGGTCAGGATCCGGTGCGCGGCGGGGTTGCGGCGCGTGACGACGCTGCGGTGCGACGAGTTGGGAACCGCGCCGATAATCACGGGGCGGTCGGGATCGCCACCTTCGAATGCAATCTTCACTTCGGTGCGCTTCACCAGCGGCAGGTGCATGCCGCGATCCGAGCCCGCGTAGGGCGTGGCCATCCGGATCCGCGCGGAGCCCTTGTTCGCCGGATGCGCGGTGTGCGCGAAGGGAAAGCGCACCTTGTACTGCCCGTGTTCGTCGAGCTCGGCAAGCTTGCCGCCGCCCTCGCCGTCGACGATCGCGCTGACGACGCCTGCCGCGCGTGGCTTCGGCGTCGTGCGCGGCGGCCGGTACTGGACGCCAGCGGGGAGTGCGTCGAATTCGGTGCGATAGACGGGCACGTCCGGCGTCGCGCCGAACGGCTTGTCGAGATCGGGAAACAGCAGGCGCGCCTGCGAGCCGCGATGCGTGACCGCCGTCACCAGATAGCGGCCGTCGAAATCCGCGCGATAGTGGCCCTCGAGCGCGATGAAGCGGCCGGCGCGCAGGCCAGCCGCAGTCGCCTCGCCGGCGAACCGGCGGCCGTCGCAGACGAGCGCCTCGGCGCGCAGCTTCGCGTAGCGCCGGCCTTCGTCCTTCGTATGGAAGTGCTCGTCGCTCGACACCCGTTGGCCGATGCCGTCGCGTGACACGTGCTCGCGCACTTCGAGCGACAGCTCTGCCTTCCGGTGATTGAAGTCGCGCAGCACGACTTCGCGCGGCAGCGGCGTCGCGCGGCACGCGAACGCCTGCACTCGGTCCGATTCGGCGCCCGTGTCGAATTCGTCCACGGGCAGGTAGCGCAGCGCGAGATCGGCGGCGGGGCCGGGCTGATGGCGGCGGTCGTCGACGATCGCGAGCGTCTCGCGCTTGCCGTCGTGCTCGAAGTAGTAGTAGAGGCCTTCCTTCTCCATCCAGCGCGACACGAAATCCAGGTGGCTCTCGTCGTACTGGCAGACGAAGCTGCGCTTGCGGTAGCCGCTACCGTACCGCAGGCGGTAGTCGCGGCTGCCGAACGACGCGGTGCGCAGCACCTGCTTCACGATGTCGGGAATCGTCTGCTCGTTCAGATAGACGTCCGAAATCTTGTACAGCGACAGCTGCCAGAGGCGTGGCACGAGCGTCGCGCGATAGACGGTGAAGCCGCGAATGTCCTTCAGTTGCTCGAACTCGGCGAGCACACCGCTATAGCAGGTCGTGCCGGCTTCGCCGTACGGCGGCAGGATCGTGAGCGTCGCCGCGCGGCTCAGCATCTTCGCGAAATCGATCTGCGGCTGCTTGCTCACGAGCGTGAGCTCGAACCGGTACGGTTGCGAGATCGCGTCGCGGCCGCTCATGTCGACGACGTCGAACGTCGTGGCGTCGTACGCTTCGCTCACGAACGTGAAGCGAAGCAGGTTCGCGCGCGAAGAGCCGTCCGTGCGAGCCGCGCGGGTACCATGTTGATGGGATGAAGACATCGGGAACTCCTGGGCAGCGCAGGGCGTTAGCGCGCGTTGGCAACATCGAACACAGCGGACACATCAAGCGCATCGCCCCCGCCCGGCGCGTCGGCCGAGACGACGAAGCGCCCGTCGGCGTCGACTGCGACGCGGATCGCGGCCGCGGGCGTCTCGTCACCAGCGCACACGAGCACGTGCTGCGCGAGCGCGGGCAGCACGTGTCGCTGTAAGACGAAGTCGACGTTGCGCGCGCCCGATTCGACTTCGGTGCAGCGTGCGGCGATGTGCGCGACGACGGCGTCGTCGTAGACGACGCGCGTCGCGTGCTGCGCGGCCACGCGTGCCGCGATGCGCTCGAGCTTCAGCCGCGTGATGTCGGCAAGCGTGTCGGGCGCGAGCGTCACATACGGAATCTCGGTCATCCGCGCGAGCAGCGCCGGCTTGAAATGGCGCGACAGCGTTGGCCGGATCGCCGCGCGCATCGTGTCTGGATCGGGGTGCGGGTCGCGCGCGGCGAGCTCGGCGACGGCGTGCGCACCGAGGTTCGACGTCAGGAAGATCACCGTGTTCGCGAAATCCACTTCCTTGCCCTCGCCGTCGGACAGCCAGCCCTTGTCAAACACCTGATAGAACAGGTTCAACACGTCCGGGTGGGCCTTCTCGACTTCGTCGAGCAGCACGACCGAGTAGGGCCGCTGGCGCACTGCCTCGGTCAGCATGCCGCCTTCGCCGTAGCCGACGTAGCCGGGCGGCGAGCCGATCAGGCGGCTCGCGTCGTGCCGCTCCTGGAACTCGCTCATGTTGACAACGACGATCGAGCGCTCGTCGCCGAACAGCGCGTCGGCGACTGCGAGCGCGGTCTCGGTCTTGCCGGTGCCGGACGGGCCCGCGAGAAGGAACACGCCGAGCGGCCGGCGCGGATCGTGCACGCCGGCCACGCCCGTTTTCACGGCCTGCGCGATCTGTTCGATCGCGTGATCCTGGCCGCGAATGCGGCGCTTGAGCGTATCGGCGAGCCGCAGCGTCACGTTCGCGCGGTCGCGGCGCAGCTTGCCGGCCGCGATGCCGGTCCAGTCGGCCACGACGTCGGCGATCGCGTCCGCATCGACGTCGATTCGCACGAGCCGCGCGTCGCGCAGCACGTGCTCGAAACGGCGGGTCGCATCGGCGAGCGCGTGCGAGGCGCTCTCGCGCGCGTCGGTGTGCGAGGCAGCGCGGGTTTTCGCATTCGGATTCCGGGTGGCCGGCGCGGGCGGCCCGGCATGCGTGCCCACAGGGGGCACGGCGGCGGCGACGCCGATGTCATTCGTTTCGGCGCCGTCGGCAGTTTCGAGTGCCTCGGTTCCAGCGTCGGTCTCGCCCGCGCCGGCTGCCCCGACGGCGTCCGCGAGCGCCCGGCACGTGCGGCGCGCGTCGACGAGCGCTTGCACCGCTTCGCGCTGCGCCGCCCATGCGTCGCGCAGCGCGACGGTACGTGCGGCCAGCGCGGCCAACTCGCGATCGATCTCCGCGATGCGCGGCGTGTCCGGCGCGCAGCGCTCGGCCAGATCCTGTCGCAGCGCGCGCCGCTCGCGCTCGAGCGCCTGGATCGCGCGCTCGGCGTCCTCGAGCGCCACGGGCTTCGTCTGCTGGCTCACCTTTACGCGTGCGCAGGCGGTGTCGAGCAGGTCGATCGCCTTGTCCGGCAACTGCCGGCCGGTGATGTAGCGCGCCGATAGCTCGGCGGCCGCAACGAGCGCGTCGTCGCGGATCGTCACGCCGTGCGCGTCCTGATAGCGATCCTTCAGGCCGCGCAGGATCATCACCGACGTCGCGACGTCCGGGCTGTCGAGCTTCACCGGCTGAAAGCGTCGCGCGAGCGCCGCGTCCTTCTCAAAGTACTTCTTGTATTCGCTCCACGTGGTGGCGGCGATCGTACGCAGCTCGCCGCGCGCGAGCACAGGCTTCAGCAGGTTTGCCGCGTCGGACGCGCCCGCCGGGCCACCCGCGCCGATCAGCGTGTGCGCCTCGTCGACGAACAGCACGACGGGCGATTGCGACGCGCGGATCTCGGCGATCACACGCTTGAGCCGCTGCTCGAATTCGCCTTTGACGCTCGCGCCAGCCTGCAGCAGCCCGAGATCGAGGCCGAGCAGCGTCGCGTGGCGCAGCGTGGTGGGCACGTCGCCTTCGACGATCCGCAATGCGAGCCCTTCGACGACAGCCGTCTTGCCTACGCCAGGCTCGCCGACGCACACCGGATTGTTCTTGCGCCGCCGCGCGAGGATGTCGACGATCTGGCGGATTTCCGCGTCGCGGCCGAACACCGGATCGATGCGGCCCGCGCGCGCCTTCGCGGTGAAGTCTTCGCAATAGCGGGCGATCGCGCTCGACGCGTCGCGCGCTGCTCCCGCGTCGCCCGAGCGCGATTCGATCGATTGCGCGCACGCGCTCGGAAAGCATGCGACGAGCGCGTCTTTGCGCAGCGCTTGCAGCACGTCGTCGCCGGTGTGCGAAGGCTGCCGCGCGGCGCGCGCGACCGCCGCAGCGAGCACGGCCGCCGAGCGGATGTGCGTGTCGCCGAGCTCGAGCGAAGCGATCAGCCACGCATCCTGCAGTAACGCGAGCAGCGACGGCGCGAACGCGGGGCGACCGCCGCTGCCTGTCGGCCGCGCGTCGAGTGCCGCGTCGGCCTGCCGGCGCAGGCGCGCCGCGTCGGCGCCGCTCGCACGCAGCAGCAGTGCGATGTCGGCCGACGGCTCGTCGCACAGCCGCGCGAGCAGATGCTCGACGGAGACGTCGTCGTGCCGGCGCGCGACGCATGCGCCGACTGCGTTTTCGAGCGCGGTCCGACAATAGGGATTGAGCTGTTCGATCAACGGTTTCAGGTCAACCAGCAGCATGATGGGGTCTCGCTTGATCAAAGAGGGAAGTCGGAAGACGGAATTCGGGCGACGCCGCGCGTGCGGCGCTTGGTTCGCCCAGCCACGCGTCGAACCCGACGCGCGACCATGCGCTGCCACCGCAGCACGCGGGCAGTGCGTCGCGTGCGCGCACGCGGATAGTGACGTCGACGGTGAACGGCCGCGTCAGATAGAGGCGCGTGAGAAAGCGCAGCCGGCGAAACGCTTCGCCACCCGGCATCAGCGCGCGAAACAGCGGGCCGGGCACGTCGCCGAGCACGATGCGCAACCGGGCGTCGTCGTCGCGCATGCGCGTGCCGACGCGCGCATCCACGCCGAGCCGGTGCGCACATGTGCCGACGCGGGTGCGCTGTATGGCCGGGATCGGAAGCCATTGCGGCACGCACGGCTCGATGTCGACCGTCGCGGGCGCGAACGCGTCGGCGAGCAGCGCGCGCAGCCCGACCGCCGAGCGCGGCCGCTGGCTCAGCAGCCCGACGTAGCGCAGCAGCGCGTGCTCGTGCAGGCCCGCGTCGCGCGCGATGCGGGCATCGACGCCCGCGAGCGCGTAGAGCGGACGCAACGCGTCCTCGTCGCGCTCCTCGACGATTCGCAGCGACAGCCGATGCTTGAGCCACGCGTCGAACAGCAGCGGATAGAGCGCGCGATGCAGCACGTCTAGAAAGCCGCGCGCCGCATGGCGGCCCTTGAATGCCTCGTCGATCAGATCTTCGGTGTAGAACGTCGGCAGTGGCGACGACACGCCGTACAGCCCGAAGAAGTTTGCGACGACGCGATAGCCGCCGTCGTCCGCCTTGTCGATGCGCTCGACGTCGGTGTCCGGAAACGACAGCGCGAGATTCGGCCGTGTGTGGATCGGCATCGGCGAGGCGTTCGTGCTCGCGGCGTCGCCGCGCCGTTCGCGCACGATGCGCCGCAGCAGCCGGATCGCCTGGAAATACGCGAAGTGCTTGGCCTCGCCGAGCAGCACGGGTTCTAGAGCAGGCATTGCGCCCCCATCCGTGGCGGCCACGCGAAGCGCTCGCCGTCGGGCGACACGTCGATTTCGACGCGCGTGTACGTGTTGAGCGCCGCATATTCGGCCAAAAAGCGCTCGAGCACGCAGCCGAACAGATACAGCTCACCCGCGCCGCCGAACGCGTGAGCGCGGCAGCGCAGCACGACGTGCTGGCCGCTCAGCATCCGCTCGCCGACGACGTGCGTCTCGGGGCGCACGTCGACCGATTCGATGCCGTCGATGCGGCGGCGGTCGGCTTTTGCACGCGCGTCGTCGCAGCGCTCGCCGGACGCGTGGAGCGCGAGCATCTGCTTCAGGTTGTCGACGTTGCCAAGCGACAGGAAATTCAGCGCGAGGTGGCCGATGGTGCGCCACAGCAGCGGCTCGCCGAGTAGCGGATCGAGCGGCGCGCTCACGGGCGCGATGTTGGCGAACGTGAAGCGCTCGGGCGAGTTGTCGGTCGGGCGGCACACGTCGCCGATCTTCAGGTCCGTGGCCAGCGCACCGTTCGTGCACGACAGGCCGATCGACAGCGTTTCCGTCGCGAGCGCCTCGCCGGTCGGATACGCGAGCGCGAGATGGACGTCGTGCCCGTGCCCGTCGAGCGCCGCGCGACGAATCAGGCGGTAGCTCGGGGCGCTCGCGTCGCCGGCCGCGACGCCTAACGGAACGTAATGCCGGTCGACGGGATGGCCCGGCCGATAGCCGACCACGTGATCGACCGAGTAGATCCGGCAGTGGCCGTGCGCGTCGCCTTCGGGTTGCAGCCGGTAGTCGGTCGCACGATGCTCGTGCTGGATCGGCACCGCCTCGTGCGCGAACAGGTTCACCGCGGCGACGACGTTCAGCCGGAAGCTGTCGCGATCGATGCCGGGCAGCCACTCGGGCGCGCAATCGAGCGTGAGCCACACGCTGAACTGTGCGCCCGAGCGTGCGGCGCGCCAGCGCTCGAGGCCGTTCAGATCGACGAACAGGAATTTCTCCGCGAACGCGAAGTATTCGTGCAGCAGCCGAAAGCCGGGGAATGCGCGCTCGGGGCAGGGCAGCAGTGCGTCGTCGAAGCCAGCCGGCCTCAGCGCGCGACTGCCAAGCGCGCTGCGCGGGCCGGGAAGATCCGGCGGGCCGCAGGCGATGTCGATCGAAACGACGTGCTGCATCATGAACGCGAACAGCCGGCTCGCGTGCAGTCGCTCGCCGCCGACGAACAGGCGAATGCGCGTCGCGTCCCATTCGCTCGCGTCGATGCCGAGCATCTCGAAGTCGAGCCGCAGCGCTGGCCCGCCGTCCGTGGGCGGCACGAATCGGCAGCCGGCGAGCGCGATCGGCTCGACGACGAGATCGCCGCAGGTGCGGAACTGGCAGGCCGTGCCATCGACGGGCATCGATTCAATCTCGGTGCCGGCAGCGATCACTGCGCGCTCGCGCAGCGCGCCGCGCGGCTCGAAAGCGATCAGCGTCGCCGCCGGAACCGGGTGCAGCGAATGCGGAAACAGCAGGTGCGCGAGCTCTTGCACGAGCTCCGGCAGGCCGTCGTCGAGCTTCTGCCGCGTAAGCCCTGTCAGGAACGCGACGCCTTCGAGCAGTCGCTCGACGTCCGGGTCGCCCGATGGCGCGCCCAGCATAGGCGCGAGCAGCGGATGCGCGCGACCGAATTCGGCAGCGAGCTCGCGCAGGCGGGCGAGTTCGTCCTCGTAATAGCGGTTCAGCGTGGTGGTGGCCATGATGGACGCGCGCGAAATCGCGCGCTCAGGAAATGGTTCGGATGTCGATCTTTCCGTTGCCGCTGACGGTCGTCATAAAGCGCGTCGGCACGCTGCGCGTATCGATCACGATCTGCGCGTCGAGACTGAACTCCAGCGTCGTCGCACCGGGTGCGCGCTCGGTGAGCGCGATGCGCGGCGCTTTCAGCCGCGGCTCGTAGCACGCGATCACGCGTTCGATCTGCGCCTCGATTTCGCTGGCGGACCCTTGTGCGAAGCCGCCCGCGAAATTCGTGAAGTCCGGCAAGCCGAAGGCCGGATCGATCGGCACGTGGCCTTGCCTCGTGTTGAGGATGCGGCGAAGGTGATGGATGATCGAGCGCGTGAGCACGTCAGCGGGCGGCGAGCGCTCGCGCCCGCCGCCCGCTTCGCGCGCCGTAATCCGCTCGAGCAGCCGCTGCTCGAGGGCGCGCGCCGGCTCGCGATCAGCCACCGTTCCAGCTTGCTTCGCCCGAGACGCCCGATTCCTTGTGTTCCATCTGGAACCCCTGGTACGCGAACGAAATGTCTTCCATGTGGCCGAGCACGCCGTCGCTGCCTTCCTCGTACGGCTTGCGCGAGTATTCGTCGATGTGGACGACGAGGACGCCCTCAAGCTTGAGCGTGAACTCCAGTTCGGTCACGCCGGTGCCGTCCAGCTTCGGGCGGTAGATCTCCAGCTCGAAGTCGGTGAGCGTCTCGCGCTTGCCGAGCGCCTGCAGGAATTGCGGCGACGACCGGTCCATTTCCTTCGTCAACGTCAACACGCCGCGAGCGTTGGCGCCGGGCGTCATGCCTTCCTGCATCTTGGCTGGCATGTCGTAGTCGTGCTTGAAGGCATAGATGTGGATTTTTCCGTCGTGATTGTCCTGAACGACGGAGCCTTTGATTTCTCCCTGCGTTTTTCCTTTGACCTTCAGATACATTCCGGCCAGCATGGCGGTTTCCTTTTTTTCTTGGCGGCGCGATGCGCCGAGTTGACGGAGATGGCTTCGGCTTCGGTCACGCGTCGCCGGCATCGCGAACGGGATGCCGGCGACGGTTCATCAGGCATCCGAAACTATCGGTGTGAATGGATTATTGGGCGGCGGGGTTTCATTTTCGTTTCGTCGCGACGCGAGATTGTTTCCGATGAAATTCGCGCGACTCACTCGCTAGCGCTTTTCCAGCTTCCCGACGAGCGATAGCGTGAAAAAAGCGCCCATGTATTTGAAGTGCGGCCGCACCTTCATGTCAACGCGATACCAGCCGGGTTCGCCCTCGACGTCCGACACGAGGATCTGCGCCTGTCTCAGCGGGCGGCGGCTGCGCACGCTTTGCGACGGGTTGTCCATGTCGACGACGTATTGGCGGATCCATTGGTTGAGTTCCTGCTCGAGATCGGTGCGCTCTTTCCACGAGCCGATGTTCTCCCGCTGAATTACCTTGATGTAATGGGCGAGCCGGTTGACGACGAAGATGTACGGCAGTTGCGTGCTGAGCCGGTAGTTGAGCTCGGCTTCCTTGCCTTCCTTACTGATGCCGAAGAACTTCGGCTTCTGCGTGGAATTCGCGGAGAAAAATGCGGCGTTGTCGCTGTTCTTGCGCATCGTCAGCGCGATGAAGCCCTGTTCGGCGAGCTCGAACTCGCGGCGCTCGGAAATCAGTACGTCGGTCGGGATCTTGTTCTGGATCTCGCCCATTGCCTCGTACGCATAGAGCGGCAGATCGGAGACCGTGCCGCCGCCCTTTGGGCCGATCACGTTCGCGCACCAGCGATAGTCGGCGAAGCTCGAGGTGAGGCGCGTGGCGAACGCGAACGCGGCGTTGCCCCACAGGAAATCCGCGTCGCCGGCGTCGACGCGCTCGTCGTAGTTGAAGCGCTTGACGGGCGTCGTGTTCGCACCGTACGGCAGCCGCAGCAGGAAGCGCGGCAGCGTGAGGCCGATGTAGCGCGCGTCCTCGCTTTCGCGAAACGCATTCCATTTCGTGAATTGCGGGCCTTCGAACAGCGACGCCAGGTCCTTCACGTTCGGCAGCTTGCCGAACGAATCGATGCCGAAGAACGCGGGGCCCGCCGCCGCGATGAACGGCGTGTGCGCCATCGCCGACGTGCTCGCGACGTATTGCAGCAGCTTGACGTCTGGCGCGCCGGGGCCAAACGTGTAGTTCGCGACGATCGCGCCGATCGGTTGGCCGCCGAACTGTCCGTATTCGGCCGTATAGACCTTCTGGTACAACCCGGATTTTGTGATGTCCGGCGAATCCTCAAAGTCGTCGAGCAACGCCGCCTTACCGACGTCGAGGAATTGGATCTTGACGTTCTCGCGGAAGTCCGTTCGATCGATAAGGAACTTCAGTGAGCGCCACGTCGATTCGAGCTTCTGGAAATCCGCATGATGAAGGATCGCGTCGATCTGCCGGCACAGCTTGCGGTCGATCTCGGCGATCATGTCGTCGATCGTCGCCGGGCTCACGGTCTCGACCGGGCGCTTCGGTTGCGTTAGATGCGCGACGAACGCCTGAATGCCGTGGCGCGTGATCGGATAGGCGTCTTCGTCGCGCTTCACACGCGCGGCCTCGATCAGCTCGGCGAGCAACGATGCGGGCGCGGTGGGCGTCGCGACGTCGGTGCTCGCCGAGCTGATCTCGTCGGCATGCTGCGGGGATTGCTGGTGTTCGCCTTCCATGATGGTGTGTTCGGTGTCGCGGTTCATTGGTCGTCGAGATTGAGTTCGGCGAGCAGCTGCTTGCGCGCCGCCTTGTCGGTCACAATCTCCTGGATGCGTTTGCGAAAGCCCGGAATGTTGCCGAGCGGGCTTTTCAACGCCTTCAGTGCGTCACGCAGCTCGATCAGCTGTTTCAGCTCAGGCACCTTCTCGACGATCGCGTCGGGCGAGAAATCGGCGACCGATTCAAAGCCGAGCGTGACAGGCAGACGATCGTCCTCGCCCGCCTGCTCGTCGAGCAGGTTCGGCACGCTGAGCGTGAGCTGCAGGCGCTGTGCCTTCATCACGTCGTTGAAGTCGTCCTTGTCGACGTTCACGGGGGCGAGCTCCTCAAGCGGCGGCTTGTCTTCGGCCGTCGAGAATTCGCCGAGCACGAGCACCTTGAGCGGTAGCTCGACTTCTGCGCTCGCGTCGCCTGTGGCCGGCCGATAGACGATGTTGACCCGCTCTTTCGGCGCGACGGATCCGTTCGTTGTCATGATTGGTTCTCCTCTTCGTTGTCGCTCGCGTGCGACGGTCGTGTCCGGATGTTCTGGGCGTTTTGAATGAACCGTAAAAAGCCGCATCGGCGAGGCCAGTATCCGGGGAAAGACGGAACCGGCGTTAGTCGTCGGGTTCCAATTTTTGGTCGCCGCGTGCCGATTTTGTTGCAAATGAAAAGAACCGCGCGACGCATTGATAATATCGATTGGTATTCAAAACAAAGACGGTTTAGTATTCGCCGACTTCTGAGAATTAGAATCTCTAACAAAATTATTGCAGGGGGGCTGTTAACCCGCCGAATGCTCTTTTAACCTCTTCGTTGTTTGGCCGACGAAGAGGCCATGACCAAACCAAACCGATACTCGATGACGAATTGTGGTCACTGATCCAACCGCTGCTTCCACCACTGAAGCCACGCCCGACGCGATACCCGGGGCGCAAGCCGCTCGACGATCGCGCAGTGCTGACCGGCATCCTGTTCATGCTGCAGTCCTGCATTCCCTGGGAGATGCTTCCGCAGGAAATGGGCTGCAGCTCGGGCATGAGCTGCTGGCGCAGACTGCGCTACTGGCAACAGGCGGGTGTCTGGGACCGGCTGCACGAGGTGCTGCCGGCGAAACTTCGAGCAGCCGATCGCATCGACTGGTCGCGTGTGGTCGTCGATTCGTCCTCCATTCGCGCAGTGGGATCAAGTCAAAAACAGGACCCAATCCCACCGATCGGGCGCGACACGATTCAAAGCACCACCTCATTACCGAAGCGCACGGCATCCCACTCGTGCTGATTCTCACGGGCACCAACCGCAACGGCATCACCCAACTACTGCCTCTGATCGACGCCATCCCGCCCATTCGTGGCAAGCGGGGACGCCTCCGGTCCAAGCCGGTTATCGTGCAGGCCGAACGCGGCTACGATCAAGGCAAAGATCGAAAACCATTACACGATGTCGGCATCGTCACGCAGATCGCCCGTCGAGATGAGCCGAACGGCAGTGGTTTCGGAAAGACCCGATGGGTCATCGAAAGTACCTTCGCGTGGCTTCACAACTTCAGACGCCTGCGCATCCGGTTTGAACGCCTCGCGGCCATCCACGAAGCATTCCTGAAAATCGCCGCTTGCGTCATCTGCTGGCGGCACCTTCAAAATTCATTGTGTTAGAGCTTCTTATGCACAAAAATCCCGTCGATGCCGGCCCGCCAGCGCGCGTCCGGCCCACACGCATCACGCAGGCGCCGCGCCGCGGTAACCTCGCATTCGCGCCGGGTGGCGCGCTGAACGCGGCGGCGCTGTTGCTGCTGCTGTTCTATGCGAATCATCTGCTGTCGCGGCCCGGCGCGTCAGTGTCGCTCAATCAAACGCTGTCGGCGGTCGTGTGGCCCGCGCCGGTGCTGGGCATCGCGTTGCTGCTGCACTGCCGGCGGCCGCTCGCCCGGTCGGTTGGCGCGGTGGCGCTGTTCGTCACGCTGCTCGCGGCAGGCTCGCTCGATTGGGTGCCGTGGTACATCGACGCGCTGTTCGCGGCCGTCAACGCCGCCGAGGCGATCGCGGGCGCGTGGCTCGCGCGGCGCTACCTGAGGCCAGACGGCGGCGTGGACACGCTGCGCGGCTTCGCGATGTTCGTGTTGCTGCTGCCGCTCGGCATGGCGGCGATGCACGCGACGCTCGCGGCGGCGATCCTGTCGGTATGGATGAGTGATCGTGAATGGCTGAGCGAGTGGTCGCGCGCGTATGCGGCGAATGCGCTCGCGCTGCTAGTGTTGCTGCCGGTGCTTCTCACGTGGAATGCACGCGCCTGCGTTGCGGCGTGGTCGCGTAGCCGCAATCAACTGCCTGCGCTTGCGACGTTGGGTTCGTTGTGCTTCGCGTGGATTTGGGGCGATCAGGCCGAGGTCGCGCGCGTGGTGCTCGTGCTGTCGCTTAGCTGGGCCGCGCTCGAAGGCGGCTTCGTGCTCGTGTCCCAGCTCAACGCGCTCTCGGCGATTGCGCTGATCGCGATGACGCTCGGCGGCCGCGGTCCGTATGCGCCGCATCACGGCGGTCATGGTGTTTGGGCGCTGCAGGTCGATCTGATCGGTGTTGCGATCCTGTCGATGTGCATCGCGATCGCGACGGGCGAGCGGCGGCGGCTCGCGCGACAGATCGAACGATCGCGCCGCTTCGAGTCGCTAGGTTTTTTTGCGGGCGGGATCGTTCATGACTTCAACAATGTGCTGGCGGTGATCGATTGTCACGCCGGATACGCGATCGATCAGCTCGCGAGCGGCGCGCGCGCGGACGAATCGATCGGTGAGATTCATCGCGCGGTCGAGCGGGGCCGCGATCTGACGACGCAGATCCTGCTCGCCGCGCGCCGCGGCGAGCCCGTGTTGACGCAGGTGAGCGTCGACGAGATCGTTGACGATGCGCTAGCCGCGATGCCTGCGGCGGCGCTGCGGGGCATCGAGTTCGTTCGGTGCGGAGACGATGCACGCGGCGTCTCGCGTCACGTCGCATTCGCCGATCGCAGCCAGATCGTGCGCGCGGTGATGAATCTCGTTGGCAATGCAATGCGCGCCGCGCGTTCGACGGTCGTCGTGCGCATCGGTGCGAACGGCGCAGCAACCGACGGCGGCGTGCCCGCCGACGATACGTTCGACGTCGCGATCGGCGAGCCGTCGATGCCGGGCGGCGTGTGGATCGAGGTGCGCGACGATGGCAACGGCATCGAGGCCGAGCCGCTCGACAGTATTTTCGAGCCGTTCAATTCAACCCGGTCCGGCGCACCGGGCACAGGGCTCGGCCTCGCGATCGTCGCGGGTGCGGCGATCGCGCATCGCGGGCAGATCGCCGTCGCGACGGATCGCGGCGCGGGGAGCCGCTTCAGGCTCACGTTGCCGGCGGCACACGGGACAGGCGCGTCAGGCATGACGGGAGAAGTGGACGCCGGCGCGCGCGGTGTAGTACAGAGGGGGAAACGATGAATGCGACAAGATCGCCGGCGGTGCTCGTCGTCGAGGATGACGAACCGTTGCGGTGCGTGCTGTGCAAATATTTGTCGGACCACGGCATGGCCGTGGACGGCGTTGGGACGGCGGCCGCGGCCGTCGAATCTGTCGAGCGACGCGAATACGAAATGGTGCTGCTCGATCTCGGTTTGCCGGATGGGGACGGCATCGATGTGCTGCTGCGCTGGCGCGATTCGCAGCGCTTTCCGCTCATTTGTGTGACGGGCCGAAGCGAGGAGGCCGACCGCATCATGGGCCTCGAATTCGGCGCGGACGATTACGTCTTGAAGCCGTATTCGCTGCGCGAAGTGCTCGCGCGGATGCGCGCGCTGTGGCGGCGCGCCGATCCGGCTACGGCGCCCGTGCGGCGCGGCAGGCATCCGCGCGCATACCGCTTCGACGGCTGGACGCTGAACATGGATATGCGCCGTCTGTCGACGCCTGATGAGCAGGACATTCCGCTGACGGCCGGGGAATTCAATCTGTTGGCGTTTTTCCTCGGCTCGCCGTCGCGAGTCGTCACGCGCGCGCAATTGATCGAGTGCACGCGCGCGTTCGATGACGTATTCGATCGGGCGATCGACGTGCAGATCTGGCGGTTGCGCAAGAAGATCAAGAAGTATCCCAAGTATCCCGAACTGATTCTAACCGAGCGAGGCGTCGGCTATTACTTCGCCGCGAAGAACGTCGAGGCGCTATGGGAATGAGCGAATCGCGTCGGGCGGGCGGTGCGGCGCCGGGTGCTCGCCCGCCGATGGATTTCGACGCGCTCGCGGTGCTGGGGCGATCGGACGTCGATCCGGCTGTGCCCGCGGGCGCCGGCGTGCGCGCCGATGCGCGGTTCGATGCGTTGCATGCAGAACTCACGAAGCTCGCATCGCCGGGCGCGAGTGGGCATGTCGACTGGTGTGCGGTATTGAATCTTGCCGCCGGATTGCTGCGCGAACGGGGCAAGGATCTGCTCGTCGGCTGCTATCTGGCGGGCGCGTTATTGCAGCTCGGCGGTGCGGCGGGACTGCGCTGCGGGCTCGAAGTCGTCGGCGATCTCGTCGAATGTCATTGGGACGCGATGTCGCCACCAGTGTCGCGGATGCGGGCGCGGCGCGGGGCGCTGCAATGGCTGCTCGATCGCGTCGACGTGATGCGGGATGCCGCATGCGGCGGCGCTTATGCGGCTGAGTTGGTGGAGCAATTGCGCGACACTGCGCGGCGGCTCGATGCGCTGCTGGCGCAGCGTGACGACGACGCGCCGACGATGCGCGCGGTAAATGCGTTCGCGAACCGGTTGCCGGTCGAGTCGATCGAGTCTGGCGACGCGATCGGGACGAACGAGACGAACGTAAGCGGCGCAATGGGCGAGTTTTCGGCGAGCGTCTCGGCTCCCAAAGTCGAGCACGCACCGGCTGAGCCGACCGGCCGACCGGCGTCGCGCGCGAACGCCGACGCCGCCCACCAACCGACATCGCTTGCCGAGGCGGCCGGCCGCGAACGTGCGCTCGCGGATGCGCTCGCGCAACTGCATCGCATCGCGACGGCGTTCTCGCAAGCCCACTGGGCCGACGTGCGCGGCTTCCGGCTGCGCCGCTTTGCGTGCTGGTCGAGCGTGCACACGCTGCCGGATACGGAAGAGGGCAGTGGCCGGACGCAGCTCGCCGCGCCGAACGCGCAGGTCGTCGACGCGGCGAAAGGCATCGACGGGCGCGGCGAGCCCGCGGATGCCGTCCGCTTCGCCGAAGAGCAAGCGCAGGCATTCCCGCTCTGGCTGGATTTGCAGCGGATCGTCGCGCGTGCGCTGGCCCGCGTGGATGGCGACTGCACCGACGCGCAACGTGAAGTGGAAGCGGCGGTGCGTGCGCTGCTTGCGCGGCTGCCGGGCCTCGATTCGCTGAAATTCGCCGACGGCACGCCGTTTGCCGACGACGCGACGCGCGCGTGGCTCGCCGGGCTTGGCGAGCCGGGCGGCGCGGCGAAGGCGGCGTCGATTCCGCCTTCGTCGCCTGCGGCGCTCGCGCCGCAGCTACCGCTGTCGACGACGGGCGAGCCTGAATTGGCACCACGCGATGCGCACGTCGACGACACCGTCGACCATGCGCGCGCGCTCGCCGCAAGTGGTCAGTTCGATCTCGCGCTAGATGCGATTCAGCAGATGATCGATCGCGCGCCGAGCGCCGAACACCGGTTGAAAGCGCGCATCCGGTTGTGCGAGCTCGCGCGCGATCATTGCTCACATGAGATTCCCGACGCGTTCGCGCGCAGCGTGATCGAGCCGATCCGGCGGCATGATTTGCTCGCGTGGGATCCGGAGCTTGCGCTCGATGGCTTGTGCGCCGCCTATGCGCTGCTGATTCGGCGAGATCGCGATTCGGCGCTCGCACGGGCGGTACTCGACGAGATCGCGGGCGTCGACGCGGCGCGGGCAATGCGTTTGTCGATGTGACGCGACACGCTCGAGCCGCGGCGCGGTAGGGCGCTGGCTCGCGCATGCGCCGCGCGAAGCCGCGTCGTTCGATCGCGCGGCGGACGCAGGCGAAACTCGGGGGAAGGCGGCGCGGTTGCTGTCGCGGCGCATGCATCGCGCAGGCGATGAGCGATACAAGCGAAGAACGAGGAGAAGGGAGAGAGAGGCGAGCGAAAAATGCGCCGCCCCGCCCCCCCCCCCCACCCGCCCCGCCCCCCCCCCCCCCCCCCCCCCCCCCCCCCCCCCCCCCCCCCCCCCCCCCCCCCCCCCCGCGGCCGGATCAGGACATCCGTGAATCGACGGCCACCGGAGCGGGCCGATGCGCTTGCGCGGTCGTGCGTTGCACGGCGCTCGCGCCGCTCGTGTCAGCCAGCGCTATGCGCGGCGATGCGACCGGTTCGGCGGGCGGCGCCGCCTTGATCGTGTTGAAGACGCCATATACACGCTGGTCTCGTGCTCGCCGCTCATCGACCGGATGCTCTCGTTGAATTCCTCCATGTAGGCGGGCCCGCTCGGCGTCGCGAGTGCAGACGCGCAGGCTAGCGATCGACAAAGCGAGCGCCGGCAGGGCTGAGAGAAGGATCGGAAGGTCATCGTGTCGTTTGCCTGCTTGACGATGTGTGCGGTATGCGTTTGCGGACGCGCTTACCATTGCCAGCTCATGCCTACTCCGACCGCATTGCCGCCCTCGCTCATTGCGACGCCCGCGCGCAACTTGAGGTTTTCGCTGGCCCGCGCAGTGGCGCCGAGCGCGACGGCGCGATGGCCCTTGTAGACCGCACCGCCGATGCCGATCGACAAGGTCTTGCCGAGGTCGACATCGGGAATCATTGTCAGTGCGGTCGCTGCGGCGACGCCGGAATACGCGTCGCGCGCGGTGTCGGTGATGCTTTGCTGGAGGTCGCCGATGCGCTGGTTCGTGTAGGCGTTCGAATTTGATACTGCGAAATTCAATTGATCGACGTTTACTGCGTCTTTGCCTTGCGTGCCAGGGGCGACGTGCGCGATTTGGCGTTCGTTGCCGAGCTGCCCGACCGATACCGTGTTATCGCGGTCGGCCACGGAACCGGCGCCGAGCGCAACGGAGTTGTGACCGGATGCGGTTGCTTCTGCGCCGGTCGCAACCGAGCGGGAGCCGTCTGCTCGTGCACGCCATCCGGTCGCAAGCGATTCCTCGCCTTGCGCTCTCGCGTTGGCACCAATCGCTATTGCGTTCAAGCCCGATGCGTCCGCGGCGGGCAACACGGAATTGACCGCGATGTATTTCGCGGATTGCGAAGCCGGCGTGGTGAGTTGGACCACCATTGGCTGAGCGGGCGCGTAACTGACAGGGGTTTCAGAAGAAGGATCCTTCTTACGCCAGGACGGGACCAGAGGCGGGGCTTGCAGCAGAAACGGCCTTTGCTGCGCGTCCTCCGGAGATGTGGCGGTCGACGCGACATGTTGCGACGCGGTCGGAGACTGTACCGAATCCTCGTGCCGTGGCGACGTTGACTCCTGCGAGGAAATGAGACGGTTCGGTTGCGATTGCGGCGATTCGGCCGAAGGCAGGGGACGCGGCGATACAACGTGCTGCGACGCAGGCATTGGCTGAGCGGACGCGTAACCGTCAGGGGCTTCAGAAGAAGGAACCTTCGTACTCGAGGCCGAGACCGGCAGGGGGGGCGGCGGCGGCGGGAAGGGTATCAGAGCCGGGCTTTGCTGCGCATGCTCCTGCAGTGTGGCGGCCGGCGCAACGTGCGACGACGCGGTCTGCGATTGTACCGAGTCCTCGCGCAGTGGTGACGTTGCCCCCGGTGTGGTGGGCTGGGCCACCATTGGCTGAGCGGACGCGTAGCCGACAGGAGGGGCAGAAGAAGGAACCTTCGTACTCCAGGCCGAGACCGGCAGGGGGGGCGGCGGCGGCGGGAAGGGTATCAGAGCCGGGCTTTGCTGCGCATGCTCCTGCAGTGTGGCGGCCGGCGC
>NZ_JBNCAB010000086.1:0-33609 GCF_049805555.1 Burkholderia sp. DN3021
CGCCGCGTTTCCGTTAGCGCGAAAGAGGCGTGATTCTATGCACCTCGCCCCCTTCGCGCAAGCCCCTTTGTGAAATTATTTTGAAAAAGCCCCCGTGCGCTCACGCGCACGGGGGTTTGGGGGCTCGACGGACAAGGTGTCGCCGCCGACATCCAGGCCACCGACAACGCGTCAACCCCATCTATATAGAAGCGCGTCACCTGCTGCCCACGGCAGCCCGCAACTGCTCGACCGGCACCGCGTCGGCCATCGCCGTGTAGCCCGCATCGCTCGGATGGATGCCGTCGCCGCTGTCGTATCGACGTTGCAGCACGCTCGGGTGCGCCGGATCGCGCAGCACCGCATCGAAGTCGACCACGTCGTCGAACCCGCCACCGCTCCGGATCCACCGGTTCACCTCGAGCCGGATCGCCTCGCGTCCAGCCGGCAACCCTGCCGGCGTGAGCGTCGCGCCGAAGACCTTCACGCCCTGGCGGTGTGCCGCCTCGATGAGCCGGCGATAGCCGTCGATCAGCGACGCGGCCGTGACCTGCGTATGCGGATGGTCGCAATCGAGCCCCGTGCGCGGCGGCATCGCCGCGAAGTTGATGTCGTTGATCCCGATCAGCACAACCGCGGCCTTCACGCCCGCGCGCGACAGCGCATCGCGCTCGAACCTCGACGCCAGCGACGTGCCGTAGCACGCCGAATCGCTGAGCAGCCGGTTCCCGCTGATGCCCAGATTCACGACGCCGATCGAATCGGCGCCCGACGCAGTCAGCCGACGCGCCAGCGCGTCCGGCCAGCGGCGGTTCCGGTTCACGCTCGAACGCAGTCCGTCGGTGATCGAATCGCCGATCGCGGCCACGCTGGCTCGCGCGGAACCAACCTCGACGGCCAGCTCAGTCACCCATGCATATTGGGTAAAACGGGTACGGAACGCGGCGGCGGCCGGATCGTTCACGTGATCGCCCGGTGCAGAGACATAGTTGAACTGGTTCGACACGCGGTGCCAGACCGTCATCCGCTGGTTCGGTCCCATCTGCAGACTGATGGCGTACGGTTGTCCGGCCGTCACGTCGATCGCCACCGGATCGCTTTCGAGTTCCTGCCCCGGCGCGAGCGTGACCGACGCCTTGCCGCCGAACCTGACCGGCACGGCCGCGCCGCCGGCGAGCGCGGCGCCGTCGCCGGCACGTGCGAGGCTCGCCGCCTCGACGACCAGCGGTGCGTGACCGTATGCATTGCTGACGCGAATCCGCACCGCCCGTCCCGACACCGTCGGGTAGACGATCTGGCGCACGGTCCGCCCGGCCACGTCGGGAGCGCGATAAAGCGGCGGCGGTGCGGCAAGGTCGGGAATCGGCTGCAACGCGGTCGCCCACGCGGCGACCCATCCTGCCGGCGCGGCCGAAGCCGCGAGCGGCGACACGAAAACGGCCGCACCCAGCACGGCCGCGGCGAAACTGCTTCGGAATGACATCGACAAAATCCTCATCGGAAAGCGGGCATTGTGCCGCAGAAGACGCGGGACTCACGCGGCGGCCCACGCTCACACCGCCCGATCGTGCCCCGACATCGCTCGTTTACCCGAACCTCGCCGCAAATCCGCAAGAAATTTATTAACCGACCGGTCGGTTGGTTTATACTGCGCACACATTCAACCGGACGAGAATCTCGCCATGTACACGCAATCCCTCGACATCCCCGGCAACGTCGCGCCGCTCGACGCCGCAGCCGAGTCGCCCGAGCAGGCGCGGTTCGATGCGGTGATGGCCGCGGACGGCAAGATCGAACCGCAAGACTGGATGCCCGACGCCTATCGCAAGACGCTGGTTCGCCAGATCTCGCAGCACGCGCATTCGGAAGTCGTCGGCATGCTGCCGGAAGGCAACTGGATCTCGCGCGCGCCGAGCCTGAAGCGCAAGGCGATCCTGCTCGCAAAGGTCCAGGACGAAGCCGGCCACGGCCTCTATCTTTATAGCGCGGCCGAAACGCTAGGCGTGTCACGCGATTCGCTGATCGACGCGCTGCACGCAGGCAAGGCGAAATACTCGAGCATCTTCAACTACCCGACGCCGACCTGGGCGGACGTCGGCGTGATCGGCTGGCTCGTCGACGGCGCCGCGATCATGAACCAGATCCCGCTGTGCCGCTGCACGTACGGCCCGTACGCGCGCGCGATGATCCGCGTGTGCAAGGAAGAGTCGTTCCACCAGCGCCAGGGTTTCGACGCGCTGCTGTCGATGATGAAGGGCAGCGACGCGCAGCGCGCGATGGTCCAGCAGGCCGTGAACCGCTGGTGGTGGCCGGTGCTGATGATGTTCGGCCCGAGCGACGCCGATTCGGTCCACAGCAGCCAGTCCGCGAAATGGGGCATCAAGCGGATCTCGAACGACGACCTGCGGCAGAAGTTCGTCGACGCGACAGTCGACCAGGCGAAGGTGCTCGGCGTCACGCTGCCCGATCCCGACTTGAAGTGGAACGACGCGCGCGGCCACCACGACTACGGCACGATCGACTGGGACGAATTCTGGCGCGTGGTCAACGGCGACGGCCCGTGCAACAAGGAACGCCTCGCGACCCGTGTGAAAGCGCACGAGGACGGCGCATGGGTGCGCGAAGCCGCGCTCGCGCACGAAGCGAAGCGCCGCGCCCGCGCCGAACAGCACGCCGCCTGAGCGGCACCATCGAATTCAGGAATCAGGAGAAAGTGATGAACAAGGAATGGCCGATCTGGGAAGTGTTCGTGCGCAGCAAGCAGGGGCTCGATCACAAGCATTGCGGCAGCCTGCACGCCGCCGACGCATCGATGGCGCTGCGCATGGCGCGCGACGTCTACACGCGCCGCCAGGAAGGCGTGAGCATCTGGGTCGTGCCGTCGTCGGCGATCACCGCATCGGATCCGAACGAGAAGGCCGAACTGTTCGAGCCGGCGGGCGACAAGATCTACCGTCACCCGACGTTCTACACGCTGCCCGACGAAGTCAACCACATGTAACGCCCGCGCCATGACGATCACGCCCGAACACCTCTCCTACGTGCTGCGCCTCGCGGACAACGCGCTGATCCTGGGTCAGCGCAACGCCGAATGGTGCGGCCACGGCCCGATCCTCGAGGAAGACATCGCGCTCACCAACATGAGCCTCGACCTCATCGGCCAGGCGCGCATGCTGTATACGCACGCCGCCGAACTCGAGCGCCAGCTCACCGGCGCGACGAAGACCGAGGACGACTACGCGTACTTCCGTACCGAGCGCGAGTTCGCGAACTTCACGCTCGCCGAGCTGCCGCACTACGGCCCGGTCTCCGGCACCGCGCACGCCGACAAGGACTACGCGGTGACGATCGTGCGCAACTTCCTCTATGCGGCGCTGATGCTGCACGTGTGGGCCGCGCTGGAAACGTCGACCGATACGCAACTCGCCGCGATCGCCGCGAAATCGGTGAAGGAAACCCGCTATCACGTGCAGCACGCGCGCGAATGGCTCGTTCGCCTCGGCGACGGCACCGACGAATCGCACCGTCGCGCGCAGGATGCGCTCGACTACCTGACCCCGTACACACGCGAATTCTTCGCAGCCGATGCGATCGACGACGCGATCGCCGCACCGGGCATCGGCCCGGCACCGGCCGCGATCGAAGCCGCATGGCGCGCGGACGTGGACGACGCGCTCGCCGAGGCGACGCTCACGCTGCCGGCGCCCGTGATGCATGTGACGACCGGCAAGCAGGGCGAGCACTCGGAGCACATGGGCTACCTGCTCGCCGAAATGCAGAGCCTCGCGCGCCAGCACCCCGGCGCGACCTGGTAACCGGCCAACGCCACGGAGCCCGACGATGTCCGTCCAGACCGCCGCCCCCGCCGACGCCGCGCCCGCCGCGCGTCACGACGATCCGCTGCTCGCCCGCGCATGGGACGTGCTGGAAGCGGTGCCCGACCCCGAGATCCCGGTCGTGTCGATCCGCGAGCTCGGCATCCTGCGCGACGTTCGCCGCACGGACGACGGCATGCTCGAAGTCGTGATCACGCCGACCTACTCGGGCTGCCCGGCCATGTCGCAGATCGCCGAGGACGTCGCCGCCGCCTTGCAGGCCGCCGGCCTCCCGCCGCACCGGATCGAAACGGTGCTCGCGCCCGCGTGGACGACCGACTGGATCACGCAGGAAGCGCGCGACAAGCTGCGCGCGTACGGCATCGCGCCGCCGGTCGGCCGGTGCGGCAGCGCCGCGCCGCGGGAAAACGTCGTGCGCTTCGTGCCGCGACCGGTCGCAGCGCCCGCGTGCCCGCGCTGCGGCTCCGCCCGCACCGAACGTCTCGCGCAATTCGCGTCCACGGCCTGCAAGGCGCTGTATCGCTGCATCGACTGCCGCGAACCCTTCGACTACTTCAAACCCTACTGAAATGAAACAGCCCCCACGCTCTCTTCGTTCGCTTGGGGGGGCGCAGCTCCCCCATCCCCCGGAAGCAGATCCGTCGCGCGAGGCAGCCCGGCGGGGGTCGACGACCCCGCAATTTCATCCGCTGCGTATCCGCGACGTGCGGCCCGAGACCGCCGACGCCGTCACCGTCTCGTTCGACGTGCCGCCCGAGCTGCGCGACGCTTACCGCTTCACGCAGGGCCAGTTCGTCACGCTGAAGACCCACATCGACGGCGAGGAGACGCGCCGCTCGTATTCGATCTGCGTCGGCACGACGGACTACGACCGCGACGGCGAACTGCGCATCGGCATCAAGCGCGTGCGCGGTGGCCGCTTCTCGAATTTCGCATTCGATACGCTGAAGCCGGGCCACACGATCGACGTGATGACGCCGGACGGCCGCTTCTTCACGCATTTGAACGCGGACCACGGCAAGCAGTACGTCGCGTTTTCCGGCGGCTCGGGGATCACGCCCGTGCTCGCGATCATCAAGACGACGCTCGAACTCGAGCCGCGCAGCACGTTCACGCTGATCTACGGCAACCGCAGCGTCGACGCGATCATGTTCGCGGAGGAGCTCGAGGACCTGAAGAACCGCTACATGAACCGCTTCGTCCTCTATCACGTGCTGTCGGACGACCAGCAGGACGTCGAGCTGTTCAACGGCGTGCTCGACCAGGCGAAATGCGCGGAATTCCTCGCCACGCTGATGCCGGCCGACGCGATCGACGAGGCGTTCATCTGCGGCCCCGCGCCGATGATGGACGCGGCCGAAGCGGCACTGAAGGAAGCTGGCGTGCCGCAGGCGAAGGTGCATGTCGAGCGCTTCGGCACGCCGCTGCCGCAGGCCGGCGCGCCGGTCGTGGAGATCACCGAGCAGACGCCGGCCGCCGACCTGGAAATCGTGCTCGACGGCAAGAAGCGCAAGCTGCGCCTGCCGTACGAAGGGGTGAGCCTGCTCGATGTCGGCCTGCGCGCGGGCCTCGCGCTGCCGTATGCGTGCAAGGGCGGCGTGTGCTGCACGTGCCGCGCGAAGGTGATCGAGGGCGAAGTGCGGATGGAGAAGAACTACACGCTCGAGGCGCATGAAGTGAAGGACGGTTTCGTGCTCACGTGCCAATGCCATCCGATCAGCGACAAGGTCGTCGTGAGCTTCGACGAGCGTTGAGCGGCATCGCGTCGCGGCGCCGGACGGTTTCTCGCCGTCACACATCTCGCTTACACTAGGGGCCGCCGGCCGGCTGGACATCGCAACGTCCGCCCGGCCGGCGGCTTTCTTTTGTTGACGACAGGCCGATGAGTACCATTCATGTGATTCAGGGCGGCACCGCCGCCGCGTCGCTGCGCGAGGCACTCGCGCAAGCCGGACGCGACGAGCGCGTCGTCGGATTGCTCGACGATCTCGGCGTCGGGCCGCTGAAGGGCGCCGACGAGACGCCCGACACGCGTGTCGCCTTCTGGCAGCACGTGCTCGGCGACCAGATCCCCGACTGGAACGCGGAAATCGAAGGCGAGTTCGCGCGCCTCGACCAGCTCGCGATGGATACCGGCCAGGTGGTCGTGTGGCATGCGCCGAGCGTCGGCGACAAGCTGCTGCTGCGCCGCGTCGCCTATCACCTGCGCAATGTCCCGCAGCGCCTGAACGAGGTGCGGCTGTCGGCCGCCGATCTCGACTCGGCGCAACGCGCATCGCTGTCGCGCACCGACCAGGCATGCACGACCGGGATGTTCTCGCCCGCGGAACTGGCGCGCAAACGGCCGGTGGCCGCGCCGATCTCGGTGCTGCGCATCGGCCGCCTCGCACTCGAATGGCAGGAAGCGAAGCACCTGAACGCCGAACTTCGCTATTGGGTCAGCAACACGATCAAGAGCGGCTACTATGCCGATCTCGACGCGCTGATCGTCGCGCGCGCGGAAACCGACTGGCTGCCCGCGCGGCGCCTCGTCGGCGGCATCATGGCCGACGCCGACCGCGGCGGCCTGTTCGTCAGCGACTCGATCGCCTGGTGGCGCTGTCGCGAACTCGCGGCGGCCGGCCGGCTCGAGCTGCAGGACGACGCACCCGCCGCCCTCTCTTCCACGCAGGTGCGCGCGGCCCGCGCGGCCATCGCGCACCGCTAATCTTCCGCATTCGACCATGGCCCGTACCCGAGCGCCCGACCACGAATCCCAGCGCGAGCAGATCCTCGATCTCGCCGCCGAGAAATTCGCGCAGACGAGCTACCCGAGCACGTCGATGTCCGATCTCGCGACCGCGAGCGGCACGTCGAAGGCACGCCTTTATCACTATTACGAGAGCAAGGAAGCGATCCTGTTCGACCTGCTCGACCGCTACACGAAGCGGCTGATGCTGATCATCGCCGAGGTCGAAGGGGCGAGCCAGCGGCGCGGCCTCAGCGAGCGCGACGCGTTCGCGGAGCTCGTGCGCGCGTTCCTCTCCGAATACGAGACGTCGCACAGCCGTCACGTCGCGCTGCTCAACGACGTAAAGTATCTCGAGGACGCGCAGCGCGAGATCGTGCTCGACCGCCAGCGCGATATCGTCGCAGCGTTCACGCGGCAGCTCGCGCGCGCGTACCCTGACCGTATCTCGAAGGAAAACCAGACATCCGTGACGATGATGGTGTTCGGGATGATCAACTGGACGTTCACGTGGCTGAAGCCGGGCGGCCGTCTCGGCTACCGCGACTTCGCCGAGCAGGTAATCGACCTGATCGAACGCGGGTTGTCGACGGCGGCCTGATTGCCGCACAGCAGCAAGCGTTGTAGGACGGGCACACTGCGGCGGCCCGTCGCGCATTTCATACGATGAATTTTAAATCCGTTAAAAATCATATAGATACAGGATTAACTAAGCGGATTTAGAATTCATCCTCCAGCATAAATAAGGTTAAATACGGGTTTTCCCCAATCCAGGGGCCGACGGTCGGGTAAAATGCTGTTGCGTTGCACAACCCGCTGTACGGTCACATATTGAGGAACCCACGATGAACACGCAATTGAACGGCAATGCCGATATCGTCGGCACCGCCGGTAGTGCGCCGGTTCTCGTCAGGGAACTGGCTTCCAAAGACCGTGAGCAGATGCTCACCCACTTTCTCTCGCTCGACGAAGAGGACCGCCTGCTGCGCTTCGGCCAGATGGTGCCCGACCACGTGATCGAGAACTATGTCCGCACGATCGACTTCGGTCGCGACACTGTGTTCGGCGTGTTCGACCACGAACTCGAACTGATCGGCGTCGGCCACCTGGCCTACCTGCCGGCCGAGGGCGACAAGCGCACGGCCGAATTCGGCGTGTCGGTGCTCGAAAGCGCACGCGGCCACGGCGTCGGCTCGAAGCTGTTCGAGCGCGCGGCGATCCGCAGCCGCAACACGCACGTGACGATGCTGTACATGCACTGCCTGTCGCGTAACGCGACGATGATGCACATCGCGAAGAAATCCGGGATGCGCATCGAGTACGCGTACGGCGAAGCCGATGCGTACCTGTCGCTGCCGCCGGCCGACCACTCGACGATCATCGCCGAGATGCTGCAGGAACAGGCCGCAGTGTTCGACTACGCGCTCAAGCGCCAGGCGCACCGCACGTCGATGTTCATCGAACCGATTTGCCCCGCCGCGGTGCGGGAATAATAGGGGCGGGCCGGCGGGGGGCGCGGGGGGGCCGCCCCCGGCCCCTTTTTCCCTCCTCCCGCCGCCGGGCGCGCTAGCGCACCGAACGAATCGGCAACGCCGTCGTCTCCTTGAAGCATTCGAGCGAAAAGCTCGTCTTCACGTCGATCACCGACGGGTGATGCAGCAAATGCTCCTGCACGAAACGGGAGAAATGCGCCATGTCCTCGACCTGCACGCGCAGCAGGTAATCCATGTCTCCCGTCATCGCGTGGCACGCGACCACTTCCGGCCAGGTCTGCACGGCCGCGCGAAACAGCTCCGCGTGGGTCGCGCCCGCGCGCGCCGACGTCTCGTCGGCCCGGACCGGCGCCAGGCCGCCGCGCTTCTCGAGCCGGACGCTCACGTACGCGAGCAGGTCGAGCCCGAGCTTCTGCGGATCCAGCAGCGCGACATAGCCGGTGATCACGCCGATCTCCTCGAGCCGCCGGATCCGCCGCAGGCACGGGCTCGGCGACAGGTTCACGCGCTCGGCGATCTCCTGGTTCGACAGGCGCCCGTTCTCCTGAAGAATCGCGAGGATCCGCCGGTCGATGGCATCCAATTCGGCTTGCGCCATCTTCTGCCCTCCAATGATTATTTAGAGACTGGAAATTGCGTCATCGTAGGCATGGACGATTAAGTTCGCAAGTTTCCGCTCGCGGCCGCCCGCTACACTTTGTCGCACGTACCGATTCGCTGCGCACGCCGACGCGTGCGCCGCGTTCGACATCGAACCGGGCCGGGCACGCACACGTCGCCCCGGCCGATCGCCCCGCACAGGAGACACGACATGCAGATCCCCAACTGGGACAACCCCGTCGGCACCGACGGCTTCGAATTCATCGAATACACGGCGCCGGACCCGAAAGCGCTCGGACAACTGTTCGAACGGATGGGTTTCACCGCGATCGCGCGCCACCGCCACAAGGACGTGACGGTCTACCGCCAGGGCGACATCAACTTCATCATCAACGCCGAACCCGATTCGTTCGCGCAACGCTTCGCGCGCCTGCACGGCCCGTCGATCTGCGCGATCGCGTTCCGCGTGCAGGACGCCGCGAAGGCATACAAGCACGCGCTCGAACTCGGCGCATGGGGCTTCGACAACAAGACGGGCCCGATGGAGCTGAACATCCCGGCGATCAAGGGCATCGGCGATTCGCTGATCTACTTCGTCGACCGCTGGCGCGGCAAGAACGGCGCGCAGCCGGGCGCGATCGGCGACATCAGCATCTATGACGTCGACTTCGAGCCGATCGCCGGTGCGAACCCGAACCCGGTCGGCCACGGCCTCACCTACATCGACCACCTGACGCACAACGTGCATCGCGGCCGCATGCAGGAATGGGCCGAGTTCTACGAACGCCTGTTCAACTTCCGCGAAGTGCGCTACTTCGACATCGAAGGCAAGGTGACGGGCGTGAAGTCGAAGGCGATGACGTCGCCGTGCGGCAAGATCCGGATCCCGATCAACGAGGAAGGCTCGGACACGGCCGGCCAGATCCAGGAATACCTCGATGCGTACCACGGCGAAGGCATCCAGCACATCGCGCTCGGCACGAACGACATCTACGGCGCGGTCGACGGCCTGCGCGGCAAGGAAGTGAAGCTGCTCGACACGATCGACACGTATTACGAGCTGGTCGACCGCCGCGTGCCGAACCACGGCGAATCGCTGGACGAACTGAAGAAGCGCAAGATCCTGATCGACGGCGCGCGCGACGACCTGCTGCTGCAGATCTTCACCGAGAACCAGATCGGGCCGATCTTCTTCGAGATCATCCAGCGCAAGGGCAACCAGGGCTTCGGCGAAGGCAACTTCAAGGCGCTGTTCGAATCGATCGAGCTCGACCAGATCCGTCGCGGCGTCGTGCAGGACAAGGCCTGACGCGTCCGGCGCGCGGCGGCCCGGGGGCAACCGGGCCGGCCGCACGATCCGGCGGCACAAAGAAAAAGGGCGGGAATCCGACGATTCCCGCCCTTTTGGCATTTCCGGCGCGGCCCGCAGGCCGCGCGACCGGATCAACGCGCGTTCGCCTTCGACTCGACGACGCGCTCGGCCGCCGGCTGCGCGACGGCATCCTGGGCCGGCACGATCTGACGCATCTGCACGCCGGCTGCCGCCAGTGCGCTCGCGCCTTGCGCGCGCACCGGGCCGGTCATCGCGAAAAACGCGGCGGACACGATCAGGAAACTCTGGATATGACGTGTGTTCATTGCACCTCCTGTAAAACTGCCGGCGCCTCCCCGATTGCGTCGAAACGAACCGACGCGGCCGGGCACCTCCGGCAGGCCGACAAGATTAACGGCATTTGCCCGTAGATGGGGTCTGCTTTACATGCATTTACATGATGTAACGCATGATCCAGCCCTTTTTCCTGGTGCGCCGCCGCATTCCGGCCGGTGGGCGGCGGGTTTGCCCCAGTGCTACCATCGCTTAAAACCGGCCAATATGCCGGCCACTGTCGACGCGTTCACAAGACGCCGGAGCAGTCGAGTTTTGGTGATCCCAAACTGGGTGGAGGAGACTGTTAATGAATGCCCCGCTAGACGCAGGCCAACGCGCGTCGCTAGAAGCCGCGCTGAAGTCCGTCACGCTTGATGACAAATACACACTGGAGCGCGGCCGCGCGTACATGAGCGGCATCCAGGCCCTCGTGCGCCTGCCGATGCTCCAGCAGGAACGCGACCGCGCCGCCGGTCTCAATACGGCCGGCTTCATCTCCGGCTATCGCGGCTCTCCGCTCGGCGGCCTCGACCTGTCGCTCTGGAAGGCCAAGCAGTACCTGGCGGCCCACCAGATCGTCTTCCAGCCCGGCATCAACGAAGATCTCGCCGCCACCGCCGTGTGGGGCTCGCAGCAAGTGAACCTGTACCCCGGCGCGAAGTACGACGGCGTGTTCGGCATGTGGTACGGCAAGGGCCCGGGCGTCGACCGCACCGGCGACGTGTTCAAGCACGCGAACTCGGCCGGCTCGTCGCAGCACGGCGGCGTGCTGGTGCTCGCCGGCGACGACCACGCGGCGAAATCGTCGACGCTCGCGCACCAGTCCGAGCACATCTTCAAGGCCTGCGGGCTGCCCGTGCTGTTCCCGTCCAACGTGCAGGAATATCTCGATTTCGGCCTGCACGGCTGGGCGATGAGCCGCTACTCGGGCCTGTGGGTCGCGCTCAAGTGCGTGACGGACGTGGTCGAATCGTCGGCGTCGGTCGACATCGACCCGCATCGCACCGAGATCGTGCTGCCGACCGACTTCATCATGCCGGACGGCGGCCTGAACATCCGCTGGCCCGACCCGCCGCTCGTGCAGGAAGCGCGGCTGCTCGACTACAAGTGGTACGCGGCGCTCGCCTATGTGCGCGCGAACAAGCTCGACCGGATCGAGATCGATTCGCCGGGCGCGCGCTTCGGGATCATGACCGGCGGCAAGGCGTACCTCGACGTGCGCCAGGCGCTGACCGACCTCGGTCTCGACGACGAAACCTGCGCGCGGATCGGCATCCGGCTCTACAAGGTCGGCTGCGTGTGGCCGCTCGAAGCGCAGGGCGCGCAGGCATTCGCGCGCGGCCTCGACGAAATCCTGGTGGTCGAGGAAAAGCGCCAGATCCTCGAATACGCGATCAAGGAAGAGCTGTACAACTGGCCCGACGCGCAACGGCCGCGCGTGTTCGGCAAGTTCGACGAGAAGGACGGCGCCGGCGGCGAATGGTCGGTGCCGATGGGCAACTGGCTGCTGCCCGCGCACTATGAACTGTCGCCCGCGATCATCGCGAAGGCGATCGCGACGCGCCTCGAGAAGTTCGAGCTGCCGTCCGACGTGCGCGCGCGCATCGCCGCGCGGCTCGCGGTGATCAACGCGAAGGAAATGGCGCTCGCGAAGCCGCACGTGCAGACCGAGCGCAAGCCGTGGTTCTGCTCGGGCTGCCCGCACAACACGTCGACCAACGTGCCGGAAGGCTCGCGCGCGATCGCCGGCATCGGCTGCCACTACATGACCGTGTGGATGGACCGCAGCACGAGCACCTTCAGCCAGATGGGCGGCGAAGGCGTGCCGTGGATCGGCCAGGCGCCGTTCACGGACGAGAAGCACGTGTTCGCGAACCTCGGCGACGGCACCTATTTCCACTCGGGCCTGCTGGCGGTGCGCGCGGCGATCTCGTCGAAAGCGAACATCACCTACAAGATCCTCTACAACGACGCGGTCGCGATGACGGGCGGCCAGCCGGTCGACGGCGTGCTGACGGTGCCGCAGATCACGCACCAGCTCGCGTCCGAAGGCGCGAAGAAGATCGTGATCGTCACCGACGAGCCGGAGAAGTACGACAGCCAGAAGGCGCTGCTCGCGCCGGGCGTGACGATCCATCACCGCGACCAGCTCGACGACGTGCAGCGCGAGCTGCGCGAGATCGCCGGCACGACGATCCTGATCTACGACCAGACCTGCGCGACCGAGAAGCGTCGCCGCCGCAAGCGCGGCACCTATCCGGACCCGGCAAAGCGCGTCGTGATCAACGAAGCGGTGTGCGAAGGCTGCGGCGACTGCTCGGTGCAGTCGAACTGCCTGTCGGTCGAGCCGCTGGAAACCGAGTTCGGCACGAAGCGCCAGATCAATCAGTCGAGCTGCAACAAGGACTTCTCGTGCTTGAAAGGCTTCTGCCCGAGCTTCGTCACGGTCGAGGGCGGCCAGTTGAAGAAGCCGAAGGCGGTTTCGGTCGACGGCAGCGCGCTGCCGCCGATCCCGGAACCGACGCTGCCGGACATCGACCGCGCGTACGGCGTGCTCGTCACGGGCGTCGGCGGCACGGGCGTCGTCACGATCGGCGCGCTGCTCGGAATGGCCGCGCACCTCGAGAACAAGGGCGTGACCGTGCTCGACGTCACGGGCCTCGCGCAGAAGGGCGGCGCCGTGATGAGCCACGTGCAGATCTCGCACGCGCCGACCGACATCCACGCGACGCGGATCGCGATGGGCGAAGCCGACCTCGTGATCGGCTGCGACGCGATCGTCACGGCCGGCGACGAGTGCACGTCGCGGATGCGGCACGACGCGACGCGCGTGGTCGTCAACAGCGCGCAGACGCCGACCGCCGAGTTCATCAAGAACCCGAACTGGGCGTTCCCCGGCCTGTCCGCGGAGAACGACATCCGTGCGGCGGCAGGCGAGGCCGTCGATTTCATCGACGCGAACCGCTTCGCGGTCGCGCTGCTCGGCGACGCGATCTACACGAACCCGTTCGTGCTCGGCTACGCGTGGCAGAAGGGCTGGCTGCCGCTCACGCTCGCATCGCTCGAACGCGCGATCGAGCTGAATGCCGTGTCGGTCGAGAAGAACCGCGCGGCCTTCGACTGGGGCCGGCGCGCCGCGTACGACCTGGCAAGCGTGAAGCAGGCCGCGGCCGGCGATGCACGCCCCGCGCAAGGCGCCACGGTGATCGCGCTGCACACGAAGAAGGCGGTCGACGCGCTGATCGCAAAGCGCGTGGAATTCCTCACCGCGTACCAGAACGCCGCGTACGCATCGCGCTACGCGGCATTCGTCGACAAGGTGCGCGCGGCCGAGCGCGCGCTGGCGGACGGCGATACGGTGCAGGAGCAACTGACCGAAGCGGTCGCGCGCAACCTGTTCAAGCTGATGGCGTACAAGGACGAATACGAGGTCGCGCGGCTGCAGTCCGATCCCGCGTTCCTCGCGCGGCTGTCCGCGCAGTTCGAAGGCGACTGGAAGCTGAAATTCCACCTCGCGCCGCCGCTGTTCGCGAAGACGGACGCGCACGGCCATCTCGTGAAGAAGGCGTACGGCCCGTGGATGATGTCGGCGTTCCGGCTGCTCGCGAAGGCAAAGTTCCTGCGCGGCACGGCGCTCGACCCGTTCGGCCGCACCGGGGAGCGCCGCGCCGAGCGTGCGCTGATCGGCGAATACGAAGCGCTGATCGACGAAGTGACGGCCAAGCTGAACGCGGCCAACCGCCCGCTCGCACTCGAGCTCGCGGCGCTGCCGGACGGCATTCGCGGCTACGGCCACGTGAAGGAGAACAACCTGCGCGCGGTACGCCAGAAGTGGAACACGCTGCTCGCGAAGTGGCGCTCGCCGACGGGCGGCCAGTCGCACCAGCAGGTCGCGTAACGGCGCGCGGCGCGCGTTCGCGGTTCGGACGCGCGCCCGCGCCGGCAGCAGTTCACGATAAAAAAACGCCACGGAACGCAGGTTCCGTGGCGTCTTTCATTGCGCCGCGCCCGAAGCGCGGCGCACGCGGGCGCGAACTTACTTCGTGTTCACGTTCGCGGCGGCAACGGCCGTCATGTTGATGATCCGGCGCACGGTCGCGGCCGGCGTCAGGATGTGGACCGGCTGCGCCGCGCCGAGCAGGAACGGGCCGACCGTCACGCCTTCGCCGCCGACCATCTTCAGCAGGTTGTACGCGATGTTCGCCGCTTCGACGTTCGGCATGATCAGCAGGTTCGCTTCACCCGACAGCGTCGTGCCCGGGAAGGCCTGCTTGCGGATCACTTCCGACAGCGCCGCGTCGCCGTGCATTTCGCCGTCGACTTCCAGGTTCGGCGCACGTTCGACGATCAGCTTGCGAGCCTCGGCCATCCGGTGCGACGACGACGACGGCGCGCTGCCAAAGTTCGAGTTCGACAGCAGCGCGGCCTTCGGCGTGATGCCGAAGCGCTCGATCTCGGCCGCGGCCTGGATCGTCATGTCGGCGAGCTGTTCGGCGCTTGGCTGCTCGTTCACGTACGTGTCGCACAGGAACAGGTTGCGGCCCGGCAGCATCAGCAGGTTCATCGCCGCGAAGTGCTCGGCGCCCTTCGCACGGCCCAGCACCTGCTCGATGAACTTCAGGTGGCTGTGGAACGTGTCGATCATCCCGCAGATCATCCCGTCCGCGTCGCCCAGATGCACGAGCATCGTGCCGATCAGCGTGTTGAACTTGCGCATCGCGGCCTTCGCGACTTCCGGCGTCACGCCGTCGCGCGCAGCGATGTCGTGGTATGCCTGCCAGTAGCGGTGGTAGCGCGTGTCGTCTTCCGGATTGACGATCTCGAAATCGACGCCGGCCTTCAGCTTCGAGCCGATCTTCGCGAGGCGCATCTCGACGACCGACGGACGGCCGACGATGATCGGCTGCGCGATCTTTTCCTGCAGCACGAACTGGGCGGCACGCAGCACGCGCTCGTCCTCGCCTTCGGCGTACACGATGCGGGCCTGCTTCTTCTTCGCGGTCGCGAACACCGGGCGCATCACCATGCCCGTGCGGTAGACGGTCGCGCCGAGCTGCTCGCGGTACGCGTCCATGTCCTGGATCGGACGCGTCGCGACGCCCGAATCCATCGCGGCCTGCGCGACGGCCGGCGCGATCTTGATGATCAGGCGCGGGTCGAACGGCTTCGGAATCAGGTATTCCGGCCCGAATTCGAGCGAGTGGCCTTCATACGCCTTCGCGACTTCCTCGCTCTGGTCGGTTTCCTGCGCCAGCTCGGCGATCGCGCGCACGCACGCGAGCTTCATTTCTTCCGTGATCGTCGTCGCGCCGACGTCGAGCGCGCCGCGGAAGATGAACGGGAAGCACAGCACGTTGTTGACCTGGTTCGGGTAGTCCGAACGGCCGGTCGCGACGATCGCGTCCGGGCGCACGGCCTTCGCGTCTTCCGGGCGGATTTCCGGTTCCGGGTTCGCGAGCGCCAGGATCAGCGGCCGGTCGCCCATCGTCTTGACCATGTCCTGCTTCAGCACGCCCGCGCTCGAGCAGCCGAGGAACACGTCCGCGCCGACAATCGCATCGGCGAGCGTGCGTGCGTCGGTCGTGGCCGCATAGCGCTGCTTCGACGGATCGAGATTGCCGCGCCCTTCGTAGATCACGCCCTTCGAATCGGCGACGAGGATGTTCGACTTCGTCAGGCCGAGGTTCACCAGCAGGTCCAGACACGCGATGGCCGCAGCGCCGGCGCCCGAGCACACGAGCTTCACTTCGGACAGCTTCTTGCCGACGACCTTCAGGCCGTTCAGGATCGCGGCCGACGCGATGATCGCGGTGCCGTGCTGGTCATCGTGGAAGACGGGGATCTTCATGCGCTCGCGCAGCTTCTGCTCGATGTAGAAGCATTCCGGAGCCTTGATGTCCTCGAGGTTGATGCCGCCGAGCGTCGGCTCGAGCATCGCTATCGCCTCGACGAGCTTGTCGGGGTCGGACTCCGACAGCTCGATGTCGAACACGTCAATGCCCGCGAATTTCTTGAAGAGGCAGCCCTTGCCTTCCATCACCGGCTTCGCGGCGAGCGGGCCGATGTTGCCGAGACCGAGCACGGCCGTGCCGTTCGTGATGACGCCGACGAGGTTGCCGCGCGACGTGTACTTCTGCGCGTCGAGCGGATCGGCGTGGATCGCCTCGCACGCGGCGGCGACGCCCGGCGAATACGCGAGCGACAGATCGAGCTGGTTCGACAGCGGCTTGGTCGGGGTGACCGAAATCTTGCCGGGTTTCGGGTTCAGGTGATAAGCGAGAGCGGCCTGCTTCAGTTGTTCGTCCATGATTGACCTGCGAGAGACATGCGAAATTTTGACGGTTCAGTACACAGCACCTTCGGCCGCGTCTGCTTGAATCGAGGGGATGGTCGACTGCGAGACGGCACGCGACGCGCCGGGTCGGCACGCCATCGAACCTTGGCGGGTGGCAAGAGGAAAGTACAAAGTACTGAACGATTTCTAAGGGTCGCCTAGTGTACACCCCGCGCATGACGCATGTTGGTGCAGCGCCGCATCCCCGGCATCGCATCGGAGCGATCCGCCCCCGCTTGTTTCGCCGGTGGTGAGCGGGATCGCGAACCTGCGCGAATTCCGCCGAAAACCGGCCTGAATCGGGTAAAATAGCCGGCTACGCGCGCAGCGATGCGATCGGCCTTCCGATCGCGCCCCCGGCCCCCGGCCGGGTTCCCGTGCTGCGCCACGGGCCCGCGCCCGCTCCTCGCTCATCACCCAAGGAATGCCCATGACAGGCTACGATCGTCAGTCGATCTCGGATACGACCGCCAAAATCCTGCTCGAAGTGCAGGCGGTGCACTTCAACGCCGAAAAACCGTTCATCTTCACGTCCGGCTGGGCAAGCCCCGTCTATATCGACTGCCGCAAGCTGATCTCGTATCCGCGCGTGCGCCGTGCGCTGATGGAAATGGCGGAAACGACGATCACGCGCGACATCGGCTTCGAGCAGATCGACGCGGTGGCGGGCGGCGAGACGGCCGGCATCCCGTTCGCGGCATGGATCGCGGACCGGATGATGGTGCCGATGCAGTACGTGCGCAAGAAGCCGAAGGGTTTCGGCCGCAACGCGCAGATCGAAGGCCATCTGGAAGAAGGCTCGCGCGTGCTGCTGGTGGAAGACCTGACGACCGACAGCCGCAGCAAGATCAACTTCGTCAATGCGCTGCGTACCGCGGGCGCGACCGTGAACCACTGCTTCGTGCTGTTCCACTACGACATCTTCAAGGAAAGCGTGTCGGTCCTGAAGGACATCGACGTCGACCTGCACGCGCTGGCGACGTGGTGGGACGTGCTGCGCGTCGCGAAGGCATCGGGCTACTTCGAGACGAAGACGCTCGACGAAGTCGAGAAATTCCTGCACGCGCCGGCCGAGTGGTCGGCCGCGCACGGCGGCGCGACGGGCGCCCAGGAGTGACAGCGCGCCGGCATGCATGCCGGCGCACTGGCTGAACAAGCCGCCTGCTTCATCGCAGGCGGCTTTTTTTCGTCCGTCGTCCCCCGCGCAAGAACCGGTCGCGACCGCGGGTCGCGGTGTGCATCGCTCATCGAACCCTAATGCTAGACTTGATTCATCGTCGCCATCAGCTACGCGGGCAACGCACAACGCCAACAACGCCGGGAGCATCGGTCCGGCCCACGTGACGGGAGAAGCGCCATATGCGTGTGGATCGCCGGATCACTCCGCCTGCGCCATCGGGTCGCCCGTCTCCGTTCATCGCTCTCCTCGTTTACACCGCCGTCTTCGCGACGCTGCCCGTTCATGCGGAAGGCCCGTTCACCGTGTCGAGCGACGACCTGACGCCCGGCGGGCGCGTCCGCGCCGCGAACGTGTTCGATCGCGGCGACTGCAAGGGCGCGAACCGCTCGCCGCAACTCAGCTGGCACAACCCGCCGCCCGGCACGCGCGGCTACGCGGTCACGATCTTCGATCCCGACGCGCCCGGGCACGGCTGGTGGCACTGGGCCGTGGCGGTCATCCCGGCCACGGTCACGAGCCTGCCCGCCGACGCGAGCGCGTCCGGCTTCCTGCGGCGCATCGGCGCGAGCGAGGCGCGCAACGATTTCGGGATCGACGGCTACGGCGGCCCGTGCCCGCCGCCCGGCAAGCCGCATCGCTACGTGATCACCGTCTACGCGCTGAAGGGCAGCGACCTGCGCGTCGCGCAGGGCCGCCCCGCGCCGATGTTCGAGCACGAGATCGGCACGCTCGCGATCGGCACCGCACAATTCACGGTTAGCTACGGGCAGTGACGGACGCCACGCCGCGATTGCCGGCCGACGCGAATTTCAGTGCGCCGCATGCGCGCGTTTTCCCGTCATTTCGGCTTGCTAGACTCGTCGTCACCGGTCGCGGCCCCATACGCCGCGCATCGGTCGCGCCGCCCGCCGGCGACGCGTGACGCGGCAGGCCGCTGCGGCCGCCGTTCCCGTCCCTTTCCGGAGAACGCTTCATGTCGAACATCGTCATCGTCTATCACAGCGGCTACGGTCACACGCAGAAACTGGCCGAGGCCGTTCACGCGGGCGCGCAGGACGCCGGCGCGACCGTACGCCTGATCGCCGTCGGCGACCTCGACGACGCGGGCTGGGCCGCCCTCGACGCGGCCGACGCGATCGTCTTCGGCGCGCCGACCTACATGGGCGGCCCGTCGGCACAGTTCAAGCAGTTTGCCGACGCGACGTCGAAAGCGTGGTTCACGCAGAAGTGGAAAGACAAGATCGCCGCGGGCTTCACGAACTCCGCGACGATGAACGGCGACAAGTTCTCGACGATTCAATATTTCGTCACGCTGTCGATGCAGCATGGGATGGTGTGGGTCGGCACGAGCCTGATGCCGGCCAACTCAAAGGCGGCCACGCGCAACGACATCAACTACCTCGGCGGCTCCACGGGCCTGCTCGCGCAGTCGCCGGCGGATGCGACGCCCGACGAGGGCCCGCTGCCGGGCGACCTCGAGACCGGGAAGGCATTTGGCCAGCGCGTCGCCGAAGCGACGGCCCGCTGGGTTGCCGGCAGCCGCTGAGCCGGCCCCGGGCGCCCGCGCCGGCGGGCGTCAAAGGGACACAAGACGGCCCGCCGGCCGTCTTTTTTTCGCCCCGCGCGGTGCAGGCGCGCCGGATGACGTCTTAAAATGGCGATCTCCGGGCGCGGGCCCCCGTTTCATTCAGTGAGAGCGAAATGAGCACCAAAGTTTTTGTCGACGGCCAGGAAGGCACGACCGGCCTCAAGATCTTCGAATACCTGTCGGCGCGCAACGACATCGAGATCCTGCGCATCGATGAAGCGAAGCGCAAGGACGTCGACGAGCGCCGCCGCCTGATCAACGCGTCGGACGTCACGTTCCTGTGCCTGCCGGACGTCGCGTCGCGCGAATCGGCCTCGCTCGTCGAGAACCCGAACACGACGCTGATCGACGCGAGCACCGCGTTCCGCACGAGCGCCGACTGGGCCTACGGCCTGCCCGAACTGACCCGCGCGCAGCGCGAGAAGATTCGCACGTCGAAGCGTATCGCGGTGCCGGGCTGCCACGCATCGGCCTTCGTGCTCGCGATGCGTCCGCTCGTCGATGCGGGCATCGTCGCGCCGACGTTCGCCGCGCACAGCTACTCGATCACCGGCTACAGCGGCGGCGGCAAGTCGATGATCGCCGACTACGAGAACGCGGCGCCGGGCGGCAAGCTCGCGAGCCCGCGCCCGTACGCACTCGGCCTCACGCACAAGCACCTGCCGGAAATGGCCGCGCACACGGGCCTCGCGAACCCGCCGATCTTCACGCCGATCGTCGGCCCGTTCCTGAAGGGTCTCGCAGTGACGACCTACTTCACGCCCGAACAGCTCGCGAAGCGTGCGACGCCGCAAGACGTGCAACGCGTGTTCGCCGAATACTACGCGGACGAAGCATTCGTGCGCGTCGCGCCGTTCAACGCGGACGCGAACCTCGATGGCGGCTTCTTCGACGTGCAGGCGAACAACGACACGAACCGTGTCGACCTGTTCGTGTTCGGCAACGAAGAGCGCTTCGTCACGGTCGCGCGCCTCGACAACCTCGGCAAGGGAGCGTCGGGCGCCGCGATCCAGTGCATGAACCTCGCCATCGGCGCAGCCGAGGACGCAGGCCTCACGCGCTGATCATCCTCTCGTGCGATGCAAAGCCGGCCTCTGGCCGGCTTTTTATTTACCCATATCAGGCAATAAATAAAATCCTGTTCGCGCATTTACAAATATTTACAAGCTTTCCATTGCGCGATTACCAGCGAATTAACTCCCCCCTTCTTTCTCCAGTCAATCCCGAATAGGGATAAACCGGATACCGCCGCTTTAAACACTGCCGTTGTGCGCGGGAAGGTTCTTCGACAGCCTTCCGCGCGTGGCACATCCCCCACTCCGGCAGCTTTTGCCAGCCCCTCGCACGTTTTAATTCTTACTGAATGCCGTGTCAGACAAGGATTTAAAACACGACATCCGTTTCAATCGCCTTTTTTAGACGGGTTCATCAATTGACAGCAAAAATCAAGGCGGCGACATTAGCTCGCACAATTAAACGATTGGAGACAGCGGCATGTCGCACGCCTTATCGAAGGGGGTGGCAACGGCCTTTGCCATTGCCCCTTTCCTGGTTGCATGTGGTGGGGGGGATTCCGGCGGCGCGCTCGCGCCGATCAATGCGCCCCAATGTTCCGGATCGAGCTGCGGCACGCAAGGGCCGCCGCCGTCACAACCCGTCAACGGTTCGCTGTGTCCGGCCAACGCCGACATCGTGAAGAGCACGTATCTCGGCGGTGCCGGTAGCGGCGAGATCGTCAGCGTCAACATCGACGCGGTCGCGATGACGTACACGCTCAAGTGGCTCGAATCGCCGATTCCGCTGAAGACGGGCACCGTCACGCCCAGCCGCGTCGGCACGACGATCACCGGCAAGGTCATCCACCCGCCGACCGGCGCGCTGCCGACCGCCGAGCAGACGCGCTGCGCGTTCGTTCTCACGCCGGGCACGGGCCCCGCGCCGGACGGCTCGACCTATTCGACGGCCGCCGACTTCAACCAGGCGAACCCGCCGATGCTGCTCGTCGGCATGGGCGTCGCGGGCGGCGGTATTCCGGGCGCGACGATCCAGTACGACGGGCTGACGATCATCCCGGGCATCGTGCAGAACGTCGGCCAGGTGCCGAACCGCCACTTCGATTTCTATCCGTTCCTCGGCTTCGCGAACACGACGACCGACCTGTCGAAGCTGCCGGGCACGTACAACGCGCTGATCTACCACCTCGTGCCATCGGGCAACTACGCGACGAAGGGATCGAACTCGAGCGAGACGTTCGATGCGAACGGCGCGTGCACGTCGACGGGTTCGGGCGGCTGCCAGACGACCGGCGATCCGTGGAAGGCGAGCGCGAACGGCGGCTACTTCGACAGCACGAAGGCACCGCAGACGCTGCCGCAAACGCAACTGCCGATCGTCGGCGCGACCGGCAAATCGGCGACCGCGCACATGGTGATCGGCCAGCTCAACGGCGCGACGGTGCCGGTGATCGTGCGCACGGGCAACGTGAAGCTCGGCACGCCGCCGCTGCACACCGACGCGCAGGTCGACGACGAATCGGGCATCGCGGTGCTCGGCGCGGCGACGGCGATCACGTCGGGCTCGATCGACGGCGGCTACGCGGGCGCGGATTCGAACTTCAAGTACACGGCCGCCCTGATCCGCGGCAGCAACGCATCGTTCATCAACCCGACCACGCAGGCCGAGGAAGACGGCTTCACGCTCGACTACGGCCAGGCGACACCGGGCCTGCTGAACGCGAAGACGACGCCGCCAAGCGGCGCGACCTACCCGTCCGCATCGGGCGTGGTGATCGCGACGGGCGGGCTGTACGCGGCACTCGTGCAGGGCACGGTGAACGGCGGCGTCACGTCGACGTCGGCGAACTCGACGACTTCGTCGACACCGTACTTCGGCGTGGGCGCGCAGATCAGCAAGTAGCGATCGAGGACGCGGCGGCGGCACACCCGCCGCCGCGCGACGGACGAAGCGCGCGGCACCGCGCACGCAGGACGAGCACAAGCAACAGAAGCGGCCGACAGGGAGCTGGCCGCCACACAAGACAAATCTGGAGGAGCAACATGAAGCGCAACCTCATTCTGGCGGCGGCCTTTGCCGCCCCCCTTCTTTCCGCCTGCGGCGGCGGCAGCGACAACCCGCCCCCGCTCGTCGAAGACCGGCTCTGTCCCGCGTCGCTCGACTACAGCACCGTGTTTACCGGCGGCGCGGGCAGCGGCGAACTCGCCAAGGTCCAGCTCGACACGACCAAGATGACCTGGCAGGTCACGTATGTCGAATCGGCGGTACCGCGCACGACCGGCACCGTCACGCCGACCCGCGCGGGCACCGTCGACAGCGGCACGCTCACACAGGAAACGCTGCTGCCGACCAACAAGCTGAACCAGTGCGCGTTCCGCCTGAACGGCGCGAGCCTCGACTCGACGCGCCCGGCACGGATCTTCGTCGGCTTCGGCGTCGCCGGCGGCACGATTCCCGGCAAGGAAATCCAGTTCGGCGGCGTGCTCGGCCAGGCCGCGGTGCCCGACACGAAATTCCCGTACTACCCGTTCATCGGCTTCTCGTCGATCGAGACCGACATCGCGAAAGTCGCGGGCACGTACAGCCATGTCGGCTTCGGCGAAGTGCCGTCGCAGAACTTCGCGCCCGCGTCGATCGACGCGAAGGTGACGATCAACGCGGACGGCTCGTGGACCAAGTGCGACACGACCGGCCAGTTCGCCGGCGGCGCGTGCATGCAGCAGGGCACGAACTTCGTGCAGTCCGCGGACGGTAGCGGCGCGTTCCAGTCGAACAACTACAGCAGCCAGTTGAAGCCGACGCTGTCGGCGACGCCGCAGGGCAAGGGCTTCATGATCGTCGGCAAGCTGCGCAACCAGCTCGTGCCGATTCTCGTGCGCACGGGCGTCGCGAACCCGAACCCGACGCCGGACAGCAACGGCGTGCCGGGCCTCACCGCCGACGACGAATCGAGCATCTCGATCCTCGCGCCGCAGACGACGGTCGCGGCCGGCTCGCAGAACGGCGAGTACATCGGCGTCGACAGCGAGTTCAACTACCGGACCACCGCGCTGATCAACACCCAGGCAACGCTGCTCGATCCGTTCCAGCCGTCCCAGGCGTCGCTCACGAGAGTGCTCGACCTCGACTACACGCAGAAGGTGCCGGGCACGGTCACGACGACCCACACGGGTTCGGGCAGCACGTCGCCGACCGGCAAGTTCATCTTCTCGGGTGGCGTGTTCGGTTTCCTCGATAACGCGGGATCGACGCCGTATTTCACGATCGGCGCGTTCGTCCAGTAAGCGGGGGAAGCCGTGATGAAGAAAACCCTTCTCTGCGCGGCGGCCGGCGCCGCCGCACTGGCGCCGCTCGCGGCGCACGCGCAGAGCGCCGGCAGCAACGTCGTCACGCTGGGCTGGTTCCACGTGATGCCGCAGCAGAGCAGCACGCCGATGACGACCAACGTCGCGCCGACGCCGATCAACACGCCGCTGCGGCTGCCGCCGTCGTTCACGTCGCCGGGCACCGGGTTGCGCACGAGCGGCGCCGACACCGTCGGCCTGACGATCAGCCACTTCCTGACCGACCATATCGCGGTCACGTCGGTGGCCGGCGTACCGCCGGTGTTCAAGGTGTCGGGCCAGGGCACGATCAAGCCGCCCGGCCCTGCCGGCGCGCTCGGCACGCAGAACATCGGGCTGGCGTCAGTCAACCCGATCGTGAAGAGCGTGCGGCAGTGGAGCCCGGCCGTGCTGCTACAGTACTACTTCGGGCAGGCGACCGCGAAGTTCCGGCCGTTCCTCGGCCTCGGCGTGTCGTACAACTGGTTCAGCGACCTGCAGCTCAACACGAACTTCATCAAGCAGACGCAGGACAACCTCGGCGCGATTCTCGCGGCGGGCGCGGGCAAGCCGGGTACGACATCGGTGGAGGCGAAGGCGTCGTCGTCATGGCAGCCGGTGTTCAACGCGGGCCTGCAGTACAACATGACCGAGCATTTCGGGCTGATCGCGTCGGTGACGTACATCCCACTGAAGACGACGTCGACGGTGACGATCAAGGCGGCCGACGGTTCGGTGCTCGCCGAATCGAAATCGGACCTGAAGGCCGACCCGATCATCAGCTACGTCGGGATGACGTACAAGTTCTGAGCCCGGCGACGGACGACGAATGGAACGCCGCGGCAAAATCGCAGGCAAAAAAAAGCCCGCCTAAGAGGCGGGCTGAATCCATATCAGAGGAGACATGGAGGAGACAGGTGCCACTATAGCGAATCAATTTCCGCAACGCAACATTTCCGTAGAGAAAATAAGGATTTTCCCTCGAACACCCGCTCTAACTCGCTTCGTTTGCTTCTGACCCCTTCCCGGTCTCCCCTTCCAGCACTTCGGCCAGCGCATCGCGCAGCAGCGCGACGGGCCGCACCAGGCGGCCCGGCAGCGCGCCGTGCACGATCCATACGTTGATCCGCGTCTCCAGCCCCGCCGTTTCCACCACCCTCAGCGCATCGCGATGCGCGCTGCGCGCCAGCGCGTTCGGCGCCGCGATCCCGATGCCGGCGCCGCGCGCGACGAGCGACAGCTGCAGCTCCGAGCCGAACGCCTCGACCGCGACGTCGAACGGCAGCCCGGCCGCGCCGAGTGCGCGGCTCAGCGCCGAGCGCATCCCGCAGCCGTCCTGGCTCAGCACCCATGGAAAACCCGACAGCGTGTCGAGCGACAGCGGACCGTCCGGCAGCGGAAAGTCGCGCGCGGCGACGAGCACCGTCGGCTGCGTGGCGAGCAGCGTCGCGGTGAACGCGTCGGGCAGCGCCGCGCTCGCCGGCACCATCACGGCCGCGACGTCGAGCGTGCCGCGCTCGATGCCCTGCATCAGCGCCGGCGACCAGCCGGCCGTCACGCGCAGCGTCAGGCGCGGGAACGCATCGCGCAGCCGGTCGATCGGCCGCTCGAGCGCCAGTTCGGACAGGAACGGCGGGACGCCGATGCGCAGCTCGCCCGACGGCTCGCTGTCCGGCGCGCCCGCCGCCATCAGTTCATCGACCGCGCCCAGCACGTTGCGCGCGAGCGCATAGACGTCGCGCCCGGTGGCGGTCGGCTTCAGCGGCTTGCTCTGCCGTTCGAGCAGCGGCATGCCGAGCAGCGTTTCGAGGTTTTGCACACGCCGCGTCAGGCCCGGCTGCGTCAGGTGGAGCTTTGCGGCCGCGGCGACCATCGACCCGCTGTCAACCACCGCGACGAACGCCAGGAGATCACGCGTATTCAAAACAAACTCGCATAATCATGTTAGACATATTTCAATTGTCGCATAAACATCGGCCGCCTACGATGGGAATTCCCTCGACCCGCCCCCCCAGGCTTCCGATGAACTGCCCTGCCGACTCCTGTCCCGCCGCCGTTCGCACGCCCGCCGACGCGCCGCCCGCGCTGAGCGCGGGCATGACGCTGTTCTTCGCCGCGACGGTCGGCGTGATCGTGATGAACCTGTTCGCCGCGCAACCGCTGACCGGCCCGATCAGCGCCGACCTGCACCTGCCGGCGGGCCTCGCCGGCCTCGTCGCGATGCTGCCGCAGCTCGGCTACGCGGCCGGGCTGGTGTTGCTCGTGCCGCTGGTCGACCTGCTCGAGAACCGCCGCCTGATCGTCGCGACGCTCGTCGCCTGCGCGGCTGCGCTCGCGCTGCCCGCATTCACGCGGTCGGGCGCCGTGTTCCTGCTGGCGACGCTCGCAGCCGGCGCCGCGTCGAGCGTGATCCAGATGCTGGTGCCAATGGCCGCGTCGATGGCGCCCGAAGCGCAGCGCGGCCGCGCGGTCGGCAACGTGATGAGCGGGCTGATGCTCGGCATCCTGCTGTCGCGGCCGCTCGCGAGCCTGATCGCGGGCTCGGCCGGCTGGCGCGCGTTCTACGCGTTGGCCGCGCTCGCGAACGCGGCGATCGCCGTCGTGCTCGCGCTGCGCCTGCCGTCGCGCACGCCATCGACCACGGCCGGCTACCGCGCGCTGCTCGCGTCGATGGGGCGCCTGCTCGCCGACGAACCGGTACTGCGCCGGCATGCGCTGTCAGCCGCGCTCGCGATGGCCGCGTTCAGCGCGTTCTGGACCGCCGTCGGGCTGCGGCTCGCGCAGCCGCCGTTCGGCCTCGACCTGCACGGCATCGCGCTGTTCGCGTTCGCCGGCGCCAGCGGTGCGATCGTCACGCCGCTCGCCGGCCGCGCCGGCGACCACGGCCATGGCCCGGCCGCGCAGCGGATCGCGCACGGCACGATGCTCGCGGCGCTCGTCGTGCTCGGGATTGCGGGTGCCGGCTGGTTCGGCTTCGACGCGCACGCGCATCGCGGCCTCGGCCTGGCGCTGCTTGCCGGCGGCGCGGCGCTACTCGACGCGGGGGTCATCGTCGACCAGACGATCGGCCGCCGCGAGATCAACCTGCTGAACCCGGCCGCGCGCGGGCGCCTGAACGGGCTGTTCGTCGGGCTGTTCTTCGTCGGCGGCGCGCTCGGTGCGGCGCTGGCGGGCAGCGCGTGGGCATGGGGCGGATGGAGCGCGGTGTGCGGCGTCGGGTTCGCGTTCGCCGGTGCGGCGGCCGCGTTCGGCCTCTCGTCCGGGCGCCGGGCCGGCGCGACGGCGCCGACTGGCCCGCGTGCATGAGCGGACGCGAAAAGCCGAACGCCCCGCCCTCTTGCGAGGGGCGGGGCGTTCGGCGCGCCTGAGTCAGTCCGGAATCAGTGACGGACCAGCGCCATCATCGCGCCGAAGCCGACGAACAACCCGCCCGTCAGCCGGTTGAAGATCTTCGCGACACTCTGGCTCTTCAGCGTCGCGCCGATGCGCGTGCCGAACGATGCATAAACGAGATACCAGCTCACCTCGATCACCGCGAACGTGACGACGAGGATGCCGAACTGCGGCAGCGTCGGCTCGGCCGCGTTGATGAACTGCGGCAGCAGCGCGGCCGCGAACAGGATCGCCTTCGGGTTGCTGCCCGCGACCAGGAAGCCGTTGCGGAACAGCACCCAGCGCGATGCCGCCGCAGCCTGGCGCGACACGGTTTCGACGTCGGCGGCCGACGGCGCGTCGCCGACGCGCGCGCGCCACGCCTTCACGCCGAGATAGATCAGGTAGGCCGCGCCCGCGAAGCGCAGCGCGTTGAACATCGCCGGCCACGCTTCAAGAAACACGCCGAGACCCGCCGCCGACACCGACAGCATCAGCACCAGCGCGGTGAGGCAGCCGGCCATCGTCGACGACGAGCGCCGCAGCCCGTGCCGCGCGCCATGCGTCATCACGAGCAGCATGTTCGGGCCCGGAATCGCCGACACGACGAACACCGTCGCCACGAAAAGCCACCACGTATGCAAGTTCATGCCCGCCTCTGCGTGAAAGAAGGTAGAAAGACGAAACGCGGATTATGCCGTGCGCGCCGCGCTTCTGTCTCGCCCGGGGTCAGCGGCCCGCGCGGCGCAGCGCGACTTCGCCGAGCACCGCGAAATCCTGCTCGCCGCCGCCGTGCGCGAGCGCATCGAGCAGGCTGTCGCGCACGACGCTCGCCACCGGCAGCGGCACCGACGTGGCGTCGCCGGCCTCCAGCGCGAGCCGGACGTCCTTCAGCCCGAGGCGGGCCTTGAAGCGCGCGGGCTCGTAACGCCGTTCGGCGATCATCGAGCCGTAGCCTTCGTAGACGGGCCCCGGAAACACGCTGCTCGTGATCACGTCGAGGAAGTCGCGCATCGCGACGCCATGCGCGCCCAGCAGCGCGGACGCCTCGCCGAGCGTCTCGATCGCCGACGCAAGCGTGAAGTTCGCGGCGATCTTCGCGACGTTCGCGTGCTGCGGCAGCGAACCGAACCGCCAGGTCTTCTGGCCGATCGCGTCGAACAACGGCTGCACGCGGTCGATCGCCTCGGCCGGACCGCCCGCCATGATCGTCAGGCGCGCGGCGGCCGCGACGTCGGGACGCCCCATCACCGGCGCGGCGACGTAGTCGATGCCGCGCGACGCGTGCGCATGCGCGAGCGATTCGGCGAGCGCGACCGACACCGTCGCCATGTTCACGTGGATCAGGCCGCGCGGCGCCTGCGCGAGCAGCGCATCGTCGAACACGGCACGCGCGGCCGCGTCGTCGCCGAGCATCGAGAACACCGCGTCGCCGCGAAACGCGTCGGCCGGCGTGTCGACGATCTGCGCGCCGAATGCCGCGAGCGGCTCGGCCCGCTCGCGCGACCGGTTCCAGACCCGCACCGTGTGCCCCGCCTTCAGCAGGTTCGTCGCGATCGCCTGCCCCATTTCGCCCAGCCCGATAAACCCGAGATCCATTGCCCGCTCCTTCGTTCGGTGAAGCCGCGAGTTAAACACAGATGCCGGCCGTCTGCAGCGCCTGCCGCCGGCCGGGCGCGGTGCGATACTGCACGGATGACGACCGCGACCTTCCGCTTCCACGGCGAACTGAACGCCTTTCTCCCGCACGCGCAGCGCGACCGCGCGTTCGGGCACGCGTGTGCGCGCGATGCGACGGTGAAGCATGCGATCGAGGCGCTTGGCGTCCCGCATACCGAAATCGGCCGGCTCCGCGTGAACGACGCGCCGGCCGCGCTCGACCGGCCGCTCGACGACGGCGACCGTGTCGAAGCCTTTCCGGAACGCGCGCAGCCGGCCAACGGTGCAACCGCGCCGCAACCGGAACAATGGCGCTTCGTCGCCGACGCACATCTCGGCGGCCTCGCGCAACTGCTGCGCCTCGCCGGCTTCGATACCTGCTACGACAACCACTACCGCGACGACGAGCTCGCGGCGCTCGCCGGCCGCGAGGGCCGGGTCGTACTGACCCGCGACCGCGAGCTGCTCAAGCGGCGCGCGGTCGCGCGCGGCTGCTACCTGCACGCGGTGCAGCCGGCCGACCAGTTGCGCGAACTGTTCGAACGGCTCGATCTCGCGCCGCACATGCGGCCGTTCCGGCTGTGCCTGCGCTGCAATGCGCCGCTGCATCCGCTCGACGCGGAGGCCGCCGCGCCGCGCGTGCCGGACGGGGTCCGGCAGCGGCACCGGCGCTTTGCCGCGTGCGACGTCTGCCGGCGCGTGTTCTGGGAAGGCTCGCACTGGCGGCGCATGCGTTCGGTGGTCGACGAGATGCGCGCGCCGGCGCCGCCGGCCAGCCCCGGCGACGCCTGAAAAAACAAAACCCCGCATGCCGAAGCATGCGGGGTTTTTCGACGGGTGGCCGGCAGCACCGGCCCCGGGCGAATCGCTTAGTTCTGCGTGCCCTTGTCGTTCGTGCCAGCAGCCGAAGCGGCAGCGGCCTTTGCCTTGCCCTTCGCCGAACCGTGGCTCTTCAGCTGGTGTTTCGGCTTGCTGTGATCCTTCTTCATCGGTGCCGAAGCCGGAGCCATCGCGTCGCCCACCGGCGCCGATGCCGTCTCCTGTGCGAATGCCGAAACCGATGCGAGTGCGAATGCTGCGGTCATGATCGAAGCGAGCGTCTTCTTCATTGTTCTTCCTTTAGCGGAGAAAAAGTCAAACGTACCGGTAAGAGATGCGAGGCATTCGCATCGGAACGCCAGTCGCGCCGGAGTTTCCGGTCGCCGCCGGGCGGCCGGCTTGCGCCGTTTCGCCGCGACAAAGACTGACGTACTGGCTCCATAACGCGCCGCCTTCGCGGCAAGTTGACACGCGGCTTGCGCCTCTCGGGTTTTCCCCGACGACGCCGGTTTCCGGCCGCCCCGGCATGCATATCCGGCATCGCGCGGCCCGTCCGCCGGCGGCCGCGGCGGCCCGGCAAACCGGCTCTCGCGCGCTGCCCTGCGACGCTATACTGGGCGTCCATCCGTCCCTTTCCCCGGAAACCGGATCGCGGCCGGTCGCCAGACCGCCGCCGTCGCGAGGCGCTCAAATTGCCCGATCACAATCTGGACAAACTGAAAATCGACCGGCGTCCGATCGCGCCGGTGCCACGGCGGCGCCGGTGGGTCCGCTATGCGGTCGCCGCCGCGCTCGTCATCGTCGCGATCGTCGCCGGCGTCGCGCTCACCGGCCGGCCGACGGTCGAAACCACGTCCGTCACGTCCGCCTACCCGTACCAGAACGACACGCAACTCAATGCGACTGGCTACGTCGTGCCGCAGCGCAAGGCCGCGGTCGCGTCGAAGGGCCAGGGGCGCGTCGAATGGCTCGGCGTGCTCGAGGGCACGCGCGTGAAGAAGGACGAGATCATCGCGCGCCTCGAAAGCCGCGACGTCGAGGCGTCGCTGGCACAGGCGCTCGCGCAGGCGAAGGTCGCCCGCGCGAACCTCGGCGTGCAGCAGGCCGAGCTGAAGGACGCCGCAATCGCGTTGCGCCGCACCGCGGCGCTCGCGCCGAAGGGCGCCGTGCCGGCCGCGCAGCTCGACATCGACACGGCCCGCGTGAACAAGGCGCGCGCGTCGCTCAGCAGCGGCGAAGCCGCGATCGCGTCCGCCGACGCCAATGCGCAGGCCGCGCAGGTCGCGGTCGACCAGACGGTGATCCGCGCGCCGTTCGACGGCATCGTGCTCGCGAAGCATGCGAACGTCGGCGACAACATCACGCCGTTCTCGTCCGCGTCGGACAGCAAGGGTGCGGTCGTGACGATCGCCGACATGGACACGCTCGAAGTCGAGGCCGACGTCGCCGAATCGAACATCGCGAAGATCCGCGCCGAGCAGCCGTGCGAGATCCAGCTCGACGCGCTGCCCGACCTGCGCTTCGCGGGCCGCGTGTCGCGCATCGTACCGACCGTCGACCGCTCGAAGGCCACCGTGCTCGTGAAGGTGCGCTTCGTCGACCGCGACGACCGCGTGCTGCCCGACATGAGCGCGAAGATCGCGTTCCTGTCGAAGCCCGTGTCGGCGCCGGACCGGCAGCCCGTGACGGCCGTGCAGGCGAGCGCGGTCGTCGAGCGCGACGGCCGGCCGGTCGTGTTCGTCGTGCAGGACGACACCGTGCGCGCAGCGGCCGTGACCACCGGCATGCGAATCGGCGAGCTCGTCGCGATCCGCGGCGTGAAACCCGGCGATACGGTCGTGCTCGCGCCGGGCGCGAAGCTGAAGGACGGCGCGAAAGTGGCCGTCGCGAAGAAGTAGCGCCAGCGTGAACGACGCGCCGCCGCCCCTCGTCGAGATCAGCCACGTCGCGAAGTCGTACCGGCGCGGCAGCCAGATCGTGCCCGTGCTGACCGACATCACGCTCGATATCGGCGAAGGCGACTTCGTCGCGCTGATGGGGCCGTCGGGTTCCGGCAAGAGCACGCTGCTGAACCTGGTGGCCGGCATCGACCGGCCAGACAGCGGCGAGCTGCGCGTGGGCGGCCTCGACATCTCGCAGCTCGCGGAGGCGCAGCTGGCCGAATGGCGCGCGGCGAACGTCGGCTTCATCTTCCAGTTCTACAACCTGATGCCCGTGCTCACCGCGTTCGAGAACGTCGAGCTGCCGCTGATGCTCACGCACCTGTCGCGCCGCGAGCGGCGCGAGCGCGTCGAGCTCGTGCTCGACATGGTGAACCTCGGCGACCGGATGACCCATTACCCGTCCGAACTGTCGGGCGGCCAGCAGCAGCGCGTCGCGATCGCGCGTGCGCTGATCACCGATCCCGTGCTGATCGTCGCCGACGAGCCGACCGGCGACCTCGACCGCGTGTCGGCCACCGACGTGCTCGCGATGCTGCAGCGGATGAACGCCGAGCTCGGCAAGACGATCATTATGGTGACCCACGACGCGCACGCGGCCGGCGCCGCGCGGTCGCTCGTGCATCTGGAAAAAGGGGAGCTGATCGATGGGTACGCCGGCTGACCGGCTGCGGGAGCGCACGCGATGTACGTGCTGAAGCTGATCGCGCGCAACGCGCTGCGGCACCGGCTGCGCACGCTGCTGACCGTGCTCGGGCTGACCATCGCGGTGCTGGCGTTCGGGCTGCTGCACACGGTCGTCGACGCGTGGTACGCGGGCGCGGCCGCCGCGTCCAGCGGACGGCTCGTCACGCGCAATGCGATCTCGCTCGTGTTTCCGCTGCCGGTCAGCTACGAGAACCGGATACGCGGCATCGAAGGCGTGACGGCCGTGGTCCGCTCGAACTGGTTCGGCGGCATCTACCGCGACCCGAAGAACTTCTTCGCGAGCTTCGCGGTGTCGGAGAACTATCTCGACCTGTATCCGGAATTCATCATTCCGGCGCAGCAGCGCGCCGACTATAACCGCGACCGCCGCGGCTGCCTGGTCGGACGACAGCTCGCGACGCAGTTCGGCTTCAGGATCGGCGACGTGATCCCGCTGAAGGGGACGATCTATCCCGGCACGTGGGACTTCGTCGTGCGCGGGATCCTCGACGGCCGCGACGATTCGACGATCACGCGCCAGTTGGTGTTCCACTGGGACTACCTGAACGAGACGGTGCGGCAGCGCACGCCGAAGCAGGCCGACCAGGTCGGCGTATTCGTGCTCGGCGTCGCGAATCCCGACGACGGCGCGGCGATCGCGCGCAACGTCGACGCCGTTTTCAAGAACTCGCTCGCCGAGACGCTGACCGAGACCGAGCAGGCGTTCCAGCTCGGCTTCGTCGCGATGTCGAACCAGATCATCGCGGCGATCCGCCTGGTGTCGTACGTGGTGATCCTGATCATCATGGCCGTGATGGCCAACGCGATGGCGATGAGCGCGCGCGAACGCACGGCCGAATACGCGACGCTGAAGGCGCTCGGCTTCGGCCCCGGCTTTCTCGCGCTGATCGTATTCGGCGAATCGGTCGTGATCGCGGTGGCCGGCGGCGGGCTCGGGATCCTCGCGACGCCGCCCGCCGCGAGCCTGTTCAAGCAGGCGGCCGGCAGCATCTTCCCGGTGTTCAGGGTGTCGGCCGAGACGGTCGTGCTGCAGGCCGCATGCTCGGTCGCGGTCGGCGTCGCGGCCGCGATCGTGCCGGCGTGGCAGGCGGCGCGCGTGCGCGTCGTCGAAGGCCTGCGGGCAATCGGGTAGGTTAGGGTCTGTTTCCATATGGAACGTGCATGCGAATGCCCGAAATCGCTCGTAGGGCAAGGAGTGAGGAGCGCCGTTTGGCCGCGCCAAACAAGCGACGAACAACGCCGCCATACGGGCGATTCCGGGCATTCCCGTGACATGATTTTTTTAATTTGGGGTTGCCACGAGAACGGCCGCTCGCCGCGTTGCGCTCCTTGGCGATACGTCCAGTATTCGCGGCGTCGCGCGCCTCGCGAGCGGCCGTTCTCGTGGC
>NZ_JBNCAB010000087.1:0-33580 GCF_049805555.1 Burkholderia sp. DN3021
ATTACCGGCGGGAAAGCGGGCGCAAAAATATGGTTCACCGGTTATGTGGCCCACCATGAGCAAGAGTATTGGGGGGGCGCGTTAAATACACCCGTAAAACACCCGCGCGATGCCGCTGCGCCTGACGCGCCCGCTCAGTTCTGCTTGAGCGGATTCAGCGTCGTGCACAGGAGGCCCGTGCAGTTGGCCGGCTTGAAATAGAACGACACCATCACCGGAGTCGACGCGCCAAGCGCCGCAACCAGCGCACCTTGAGTGAGCCGATGGGAAAGGATGGTCTTCATGTCGTTATCGATCGATAGAGTCGTTGTTCGGCTTATGCGTACCTGCGAACTTCGATAAGCCCCCGGCGTGGCGCGCGATGGTGGTCTCCCCGCTGCCGCCCCCGTTGCTTCCGGCCCGGTCAGTAGTACCAGTACGTCTGATTCCAGACGCCGTAGTACGGATAGCCCGAGTTCCAGCAGCCGTAATAGACGTCACGCCATTGCGTGCGCCATTTCCAGTCTTCTTCGTCTTCCTTCTTCGCCTTGCGCGCGAACTCGAGCAGCTTCTTCGATTCCTTGCCGCCGCGGGCGGTCGCGCTCGGCGGCGTCGCGCATCCACTTGCGTGCCTGGTAGCTGTCCTGGCGCACGCCATCGCCGCGGAAATAACGCAGGCCGAGATCGTAGGCCGCCTTCGGCTGGGCCTTCGCGGCCTGCTTCAGCGCGACGATGCGCGCGTCCTCGCGCTCTTCCGCATCGTTTATTCGCGCCGCAATTCTTCGAGCTATTCCACCCCGCGAGATCGTACCCGGCTTGCGCGCGGCGCAGCGGATACAATCCGCCGACGCCGACACGCAGTCCAAGGCTCTCTCAGGCTCTCTCTTTGAATCGTTCCATCACTACTTCATTGCCGTCGCCTTTCGCCGTACCGGCTGTCGCCGACATTGGCCCCAAACATGACGCGACAAACAATAGTGACGTGGTGAGCAATAATAATGGAGAAAAATGGCATGTCAAGGTCCTTCGCGTTTTCAAAGTTTGCGTGACGCGTCACTTTTGATATGCTCTTCCTCGCCCAAACCCCTGGAGACCCCGTCGAGATGTCCAACAGCGAGCAGGCCAACGTCGATCTCATCACCGCCAACAAGGTGCGCGACCTCCTGAACCGGAACGGCATTCCGCCGCGAAGTCACAACACGACGATCGCGAATGTGCTGGGCCTCAGTTTCTCGGTCGTCACGCGCAAGATGAAAGGCCTGATCCCATGGAACCTGTCGCAGTTGCAGGACATCGCGACGCACTTCGGCGTGCCGCCCGCGATCCTGCTCGACGACAAGGGCGCGCAGCCGGCCGCCGCCGAGATGATCGACGCGACGCTCGTGATCGAGTCGCGGCGCTTCCGCTGCCGCGCCGCGATCTCGACGAAGGCCAGCAGCCAGATCGAAACGGATTTCGTCGCGCTGCAGTGGCAAGGCGAATGGATCGTCACGGAGCGCCAACACGCGCGCGAAGGGCGCACGTATGCGGTCGACGTCGTCGAGCTGCGTTCGACCCAGCCGAACGTGTACGCGGCACGCATCGCCGTGGTCGACGATTCCCGGGACGTCGCCGAAACGGTATGTGAATATTTCATCGAAAAAGGCGTGAACGCGATCCCGTACTTCGACGGCGCCACGTTCCGCAAGGCGCTGGAAGTCGAGGATTTCGACGGCTACATCCTCGACTGGATGCTCGGCGACCAGACGGCCGCCGATCTCGTGCGCGGCATCCGTTCGAGCGAGAACAGCGGCGCGCCGATCTTCCTGCTGACAGGCAAGATCTCGACCGGGGAAGCCAGCGAAGACGAAATCGCGCACATCGTGTCGCACTACAACGCGCGCTGCGAGGAAAAGCCGGTGCGCCTGCCGATCCTGTTCGCCGAAGTGGCGCGCGAGCTGAAGATCGCGCTGCCCGCCGCGGCCGCCGCGAGCTGAGGCCGGATCGACAACCCACCACCGCACGAACGAGGGAAAGACATGCGAGTTTCGACCATCTGGACCAAGAGCCTGCTGACGGCCTGCCTGCTCGGCATGGCCGCCGCGGCATGGGCGGCTTCGTCGTTTACGTTCACCGTCGACGGCAATATCGACAAGAGCAACCAGCAGGGCAGGACGGCCTACGTGTTTTCCGAGCAGGCGCTGATGGCGCTGCCGCAGCATACGATCGTCACGTCGACGAGCTGGACGCCGAAGGCGACCTTCACCGGCCCGCGCCTGTCCGACGTGCTGAAGACCGTCGGCGCGCACGGCACGCAGATCGAATTCCACTGCATCGACGAATACACGTTCACGATTCCGGTGTCCGATGCGGACAAATACGGCGTGATCCTCGCGCGAACGATGAACGGCAAGGTGCTCGGCAACGACAACTACGGCCCGCTGTGGATCATGTATCCGCGCGACCAGTATCCCGACGAGCTGAAGACGCCGCTCGGCGAAGCCAAGTTCGCGTGGCAGATCATCGGCCTGACCGTGAAGTGAAATGACGCGGCCGCGACGGAAAAACAGAAAAATCATTCTGATCCTCGGGTCGCTGTGGATCGCGGGATTCGCCGCGTGGGCGTTCCTGCTGTGGGACCTCCTCGCAACCTCGGTCAACGAGGGCGTGCTTGAAGGACCGCGCGAAGGCGTGTTCTGGACGGCCGCGCAATACCGCAACGTCTATACGCGGTTCGACCGGCAACTGATCCTCTACGCGACGCACGAAGACGACGACTTCGATCGCGTGCAGATGCAGCTCGACAGCCTGTCGGTATCGTTCGGGTTTCTGCAACGGCCGTCCGAAGTATCCCAATACTGGCTGCGCATTCCGAGGGCGCGCAACGAGATCGACGCGCTCGGCGAATTCATGACGCGCCTGAAGCACGACGTGCCGTTGCTGCGCGGTGCGCCGAAGAACGCGCGGCAGGTGATCGACGAGGTCAATGCGTACTGGCCGAAGGTCAACGGCCTCGCGAACTACTTCCGCGCGATCGAGATGGCGCAGCGCGATTTCACGTTCCATCAGTTGAAGGAAAAGCAGCGCGCGATCCTGATCCTTGGCATCGTGCTGGGCGTGATCCTGTGCGCGCTGTTCCTGCTGCTGTTCTATACGATGCGCACGCGCGACGACCTGCTCGAACGGCAGGATGCAGCGCTCGACGCGGAGCGCAAGGCGTCGGATCGCGCGTTCGAGATGATCGAGGCGAAGAACGCGTTCCTCGGGATGGTCAGCCATGAACTGCGCACGCCGCTGCAGGCGATCTGCGGGTCGATCGAGATCCTGCTCGCGCGCCCGCAATCCGACGCGAACCTGAAGACGATCCGGCGGCTGCAGAATTCCGCGCTGTCGCTCGAAGCGCTCGTCAAGGACCTGACCGACTACATCAAGCTGCGCTCGACCAAGCGCCTCGCCGAACTGGAAACGGTCGGCATGGCATCGCTGCTCGCCGAAGTCATCGAGCCGCTGCGCGAGAAGATCGCGGCCAAGCGGATCGCGGTCGCGCAGCAGGTTCAGCCGCACGATCTGTCGATCCGCTCGGACCGCAAGCTGTTGCGGCAGGTGCTGTCCAACCTGGTCGAGAATTCCGTCAAGTACACGCTCGGCGGGTCGATCGACGTATCGATCGCGCTCGCCGACGCGCCGGCCGGCAAGCAACTGACGATCGTCGTGCGCGACACGGGCACCGGCATCGCGAAGCAGCATCTGTCGAAGATCTTCGAACCGTTCTATCGCGCGAACGATGCGGTCGGGCTGCACGTGGACGGGATCGGCATGGGGCTCGCCGTCGTGCGCGAAATCGTCACGACGCTGCGCGGGCATGTGGACGTGCGCAGCGTGGTCGGCGAAGGCAGCGAATTCGTCGCGACGCTGCCTGTCGAGGTGCCCGACTTCACCGAGACGGCCGGCGAAACGCCCGCGTTGTCGGCGGCCGCCGCGCATCGCGACCGGCGCGCGCTGGTCGTCGACGACAACGACAACGCGCGCGAAACACTTGGCGCGATGCTGTCGGCGCTCGGCATCGACGCCGATCTGTGCGGCACCGGCCAGGAAGGCGTCGCACGCTTCGGCACGGACCGCTACGACATCGTCGTGCTCGATCTCGAACTGCCGGACCTGAGCGGCTTCGAGGTCGCGCGGCGCATTCGCGCGGTCGCGCAGCCGGACGACGACGGCCGCCATCCGGCGATCGTCGGCGTCAGCGCGTATGAATCGGCCGCGCTGCACGAGAACAAGCACGTGTTCGACGAATTCCTGCCGAAGCCCGTCCACCTGCGCGAGCTCGGCGCCCTTGTCGAGAAGCTGCTCGCCTGAAACGGTGCGCCGCATGCAAACGTGCACGGCATGGCGCGCCGACGCTGCATGCATCACGCGTTCCCGCTCCCGCTCCCGCTTATTCGCCGATCAGATGCAGCACGATATCGCGCCGGTGCGCCGCGCGCCGATGCTCGAACAGATAAATCCCCTGCCAGGTGCCGAGCACCATGCGGCCATGCTCGACCGGAATCGACAGTTGCACCTGCGTGAGCGCCGTGCGCAGATGGGCGGGCATGTCGTCGAGCCCTTCGGTGTCGTGCTCGTAGCGGCTTTCGTCCTCGGGCGCGAGCGTCGCGAAATAGCGTTCGAGATCGCGCCGCACCGACGGATCCGCATTCTCCTGGATCAGCAGCGAAGCCGACGTATGGCGGCAGAACACGGTGAGCAGGCCCGTGCGGATCGACTGCTGGTCGACGAACGCGCGCACCTGCGGCGTGAACTCGACGAGGCCGCTGCCGCGCGCGTCGACGGCGATATGCGTGATGGCCTGTTGCATGATCGTGACGTCAGGCCAGCGCGGCGAAGCCGTCGGCTTCGATCTGCTTCGCATCGGCGGGCCGCACGACGCGCGCGACCTCGACGCCGTCGCGCAGGAACACCAGCGTCGGCCACAGCTTGACGCGGAACGAGCGGCCGAGCGGGCGGCCCGGACCGTCCTCGATCTTCAGGTGGCGCACGGCGGGATGCGCAGCGAACGATTCGACGATCGCGGGCTGCGCGCCCGCGCAGATGCCGCACCAGTTGGTGCCGAATTCGATGACGGTCGAACCGGCGAGCGCGTCGACTTCCTCGCGCGTCGGTGCGTTGGCGGTATAGCGTTGCGGCGTGTCCATCGGGGCCCTCATGTGCAATTCCGGATTGCGGTCGCGCGGCGCGCGAGGCGCGGCGGCGTGCGGCCTGCGATTTCTTACTGTAGCGGAAAAGCAGGCGTGGTGCCGATGCGCTGATGGCCGTTTGCGCGCCGCGTGCTCGCGCCGTTGCCGCGCGTTGCAAGCGCTGCTCCGCGAGCAATTTTCGTGCGTCGCCGCAGCGCGCCGATCTCCGGATGACACGACAAGAATCGGAGCGCCGCGCGGCCGCGACAGGATCAGCATGCGGACTGATCCCTCAACGAAGCGAAGGCCCCGACCATGAACGCTCCGCATCGCGTCACCGAACCGAACATCCTCTATTTCGGCACGCCCGTCGTGCTGGTCAGCACGCTGAACCCGGATGGCACGGCAAATCTCGCGCCGATCTCGTCCGCGTTCTGGCTGGGCTGGCGCGGCGTGATCGGCATCGCCGCCAGCTCGCAGACCACCCGCAACCTGATGCGCACCGGCGAATGCGTGCTGAACCTGCCGTCGTCCGCGCAGGCGCACGCGGTCGACCGGATCGCACGGACGACGGGCACGCATCCGGTGCCCGAATCGAAGCGCGCGCGAGGCTACGTATACGAACCCGACAAGTTCGGCACGGCGGGGCTGACGGAGACGCCATCGCAGACCGTGTCGCCGCCGCGCGCGCTCGAGTGCCCGATTCACCTGGAAGCGGTCGTCGCGGCCGTGCACGGGCTCGCCGATGAAACACCCGACCTGCGCGGGAAGATCACGGTGTTCGAGGTGCGCATCCAGCGCGTGCACGTGCATCCGGACCTGCTGATGGAGGGTCGTCAAGACCGCATCGATCCCGACAAATGGTCGCCGCTGATCATGAGCTTCCAGAAATTCTATGGCCTGGGGCCTCGGCAGGTACATGCATCGCGGCTCGCCGAGATTCCCGAGCGCGCGTATCGCAGCCCGGACATCGAGCGCTCGCGGGAAGCGGGCGTGCCGGCCGACGCCGGGCGGTGACGGAACGCGATGCCGCCGGCCGCGCCGGCCGGTGCGCCGAAACCGATCGGATAAAATACGGCCGGCCACGCTCATTGGCCCATGACCGAACCGACGGAGTGTTTTCAGTGATTCAAGCTACCCCAGTATTCAAGGACAACCTCGCGCAATTGCCGGCCATCGACGGCATCGCGCGCATCGATCTCGTCGGCGCGAACGGCGATGTGGTCGCCAGCATCGAAAACCAGCCCGGCAAGCAGGGTTCGCTCGCCGTCTACCACTACCTGAAGCAGGCATTCGGCACGCTCGACGCGAAGGCTGCCGAGCATGGCCTCGCGGTGTTCGCGGAGCACACCGCCGACGCACGCAACCGCCCCGGCGCGCACCCGAACGTCGATCGCCTGCTCGCGATCGTCGCCGGCGGCGACGCGCTGCGCATCGACGTCGTCGCGAAGGGCTGAGCGGCAGGCGGGAACATGAGGCCGCGCTTCAATGCGCGGCACGCTCGTGCCTCTCTTCAACGGGTGCCAATGCATGCCGGATCATCGTCCCGCACGCAGCGCCACGGCAATTCAGTCATGCTCGAATCGCTGTTTTGCGTATCGCAGGAACCGGGAGTCATCTCGCCGGTCAGCGTCGCGCCGGCGAGAGCGCACAAGCGGACAACATCGCCGGATTCGGCGGCGGCCACGAGAGAAAGGGGAGACTCATGGAAGTATCACCAGGTTTCCGACCCGTCAGGAAACCGGATCTCCATCCCGTGCTCATCGACGATTCCGAGCCCATCGGTCGGCTCGCGCATCAGTGCTAACAGGGCACGCCATGTCATGCTGGGCATACAGGGACGATACGCGAACGGAGCGGTAGCCCGTTCCGCATCGAAACATCGGATTATCCCGCGTGGCCGTCACACGCCGGATACCCCGGAATCTTCACGACCTGCCCATGCACGGGTAACGGCACTCCCGGATAGACATTGAAATCGTCCAGCTTACGGCCATCCGCCTCGGCACCCGCTACGGGATAGCGTACGGTTCCTGTCGCGGTTACGCGCGCGCCACCTGCCTCACACGTGACGGAAAGCGTCCGGCGCTCGTTCTCGGGCAACTGGCGAACCAACCCGCTGAATCCGAGATTGACGACGATATTGGCGGTCGCCGCCTTTTTCTCGGCCGCCCGCACCTTGACGACCGGTTTGACGTCGAGCCGGTAAACAGTCTCCGTCTCGACCGCGCGCAATGGCTTGAGCGTGATCGTCTTCGTTTGGCCGGGCGAAAGCGTCATGCGGAACGGATACGCATAGATGGACGGATGCGTCGATTCGCCAACCGACTCGAGCCGCTCATCCTCCAGCGGCACGCCCGGGTTGAGCAGACGCGACAGCGAAATGCTCACGTATTCGGGCCGATCGCTGTTGTTGACCACTTGCACGGCCGTCGCCTTCGCGTCGACCTGTACTTCTTTCGGCATCAGGTCGATCGCGGCAAGTGATGGGGTCGACATGGACAGACAGGCCGCCGCACAAACGCCGAAGAATACGGAAGAAAGCAGCTTCATGTGCATGCATCAGTCAATCAATGGAAGATGGGGGTGACACCTGGAATGACGGTGGCTCGTCAAGGCGCCTTGATGACCGGTTCGAATACCATCGACAACACACCGGAGTATGTACCCACCGTGCTTTTGAAGTCGCCTTCCGGCGGATAGGCCGAAATGGCGAGACCGTAGTAGCCCACCGAATCCGTACCGGCCACGGGCGGCGCCGGGTTCTGGAACTGCACGCTCTGGCCAACCGACAGCGCCTTCGAATTCCCGCCTTCGTTGCCGAGGAGCACCTTCGGCGATCGGAACACCTGGGCGGCATTCGACTGGTTGCGAATCGTCAGCGGTTCGTCCATGCGAACCTGGAACACTCCGCTCGTCGATACGACCTTCAGTCGCGCCTGCACCTCGTACGGCGTCGTCCAGCCACCGAGCTGCTGCATTTCCAGCCCCTTGTCGAACCAGCCACCCTTGTCGTCGGTCACGGTCAGCACGTCCCGCTTGGTCACGTGCGCGGCGATCTTGCTCTGGGTCTTTCCCGTGAGGTTCACGGTCTGCGGCAGTGCGACGGCAGGCACGAACAGCAGCGCAACCAGTACGTTACAGCGTGTAGACGCTTTCACGGGATCTCCTACGATTTGGTGACGACAGTGAACGTCAGCACATCACTGTAATCGCCGTCTTTCACGGTCGAGTCGACCGTCGTCTTGAAGGTCGGTACGAAGCAGGTTCTGCCCGAGCTATTGAGAGGCAGCGACTTATTGCTCGCATTCGGCAGCGACACATTCGACGTGCCGCTGTCTAGCGTCACGTTGTAGGGTACGAGTTGCGAAGCGTCCTTCAGGTTTTTGAGGCGATAGCGGCTGCCGGCAACGCCATTGGCACTGTCAGCGTTGATGATGAACTGCTTGCCGCTCACCGCCGCGCCCAAATAGGTAAAGCAAAGCTGATCCGGACTGTTCGGGAAAATTTTCTCTCCATTCCCCTCGGGCAGCTCACCCAGATTCCAGTCCGGCGCGGTCATGCTGATAGCGATGGCGGGCGGCGGCGGCTTCTCCGGGTCAATGATCTTACAACCACTACTGGTATTGTTCAGATCAAAATACGCGCCTCCCGTTATTTCGCCGACGTCATTTCCAGGAAAAACCACATTTGCAGCTTGAATTGAGACAGCAGGCCAGTCTACAATCTTTTCATCATCGATTAATACTTCAACATTCGCACTGAATGGAGAAATTTCCCTCCACGAGCCGCTCTTATTGTATCTATAGTACACGGTATATCCGCGACCAGTATAGGTATAATCATGCGCCAAACCATCCAACCGAATAGAACGGGCATCACGAGCGCTCTGCTTCATCGTGCCGCTCCTATCATAGGTGTACACCAAGAACCCACGCGATCCGAAAGTTGGATTATCTCTGCTACCAAATCCCTTCTTGAAATTGACAACCATACTCAGAGTGGAGGTTCCATCTCCGTTACGCCTCCAGCTACACCCCTGATAACTATTGATAACAGATGCAGCTTCAAGACTCCACGCATGCGCGGGACGCACGACTAAAAAAATCCCGAAAAACGACAGCACCGCAGTTCCGATTTTGACTCCAATCCCACAATTCGATTTCCTCAACATCAACCCCCCCTCCATTCCCATCGATCCGCGAACAATCCCCAAAAATGGAAATCCCCATAATCCGCATTTCATTGGCGATATAGAATCACATCCATTCTCGCCAAAAACAAAGTAAAGATGTTTTCGCCGCCCCTAAGTTCGTCACTGCAGCCGGTGAACCATTTGATAAATCACGGCGCCGTATCCAACGTTGATGACAAGCGGCGCCTGCGTCCCTGATTTGTCAGCCGCAGCCACAACAAGCCGCTCTCTCGGCCTGAACGTCAGACGCCATGCCAGGTCGAGCCGGCCGGCCTCGACACGAAGATGTCGCCGTTGATCTGCCCGGTCAGCGCGATTTTCTTCGACACGGGATCGGCTTGTGCCGTATGCGCCATGCCGAACAGGGGTCAGTTTCGATGACTCACACGCGGCGGGAAATAGGACGAATTTTAATTAACCGGCAAAATGTGGTCGCACTTGTACGAAATGATGAATCCATCCTTTTGCATCATTGATTGAGAGGTGGCCTCGCGCGTGGCGCCACCGGCTTCGCGTTGCCGGCAATCCCCGTACGCGCCATCGATCCGGATTTCAGAGCCTCGATGACTCATTGACGTTTTCGTTCGAATCGCATCGGCGCGTACTGCGCTCTGCAGGGGAATCGTGACAAGCAGTACGTCGACGGGCTTCAAACTGCGCCCCGGGACACGTCGGACGTCAACGGAAAGTTTGAAGAATCGCTGCAGGGAGGCGACAACGGCGACTGCGAAACGGGGTCACGCGTCGAAACAACCCGACCAAACGGCCATGCAGCGGCTCCCGGGAGCCGCACGGCACGAATGTCCGAGTAATTCGCCCCTCCCTGAAGACCCTGCGTCGGCGACCGCCGTACCGATCCGCAACGACGCGCCGCTTGTTCGCGAATCAGACGGGCTCGCACGATCCACGCGGCCCTGCCCCGGACAGCCGCTCGAGTGCACATTCGATCTGCCGCTCGAACGCCGGCCAAACAGCCTTCATTGCTTCGATGCCGCCGTCTGTCAGGGTCTTTTCGGCACGCGTGCACGCATCCGTCGCTTCCGTGGCACCAGCAAGTGCGAAGCCGCCGCGCATCGAATGAAGCTTGATCTTGACCAGATCGGCATCGTCATTCGACAGCGCAGTATCGAGCACCGGCAGCGAATACAACGAGGCCGCGTGCAGCGTCTGCCTGATCTCGTCCGTCATCACGGGTCGCGCGACTTGATCCGGACGCCCGTGATTCATTGGTCCCGGGCGCCTCGCATGCCGCCGCAACGCCGCGTCGAGCGTCTCGATCGACAGCGGCTTGAGCACGACCTCCGCCACGCCGACCTGCTCGCAGCGCCGGCGATCCTCGTCGGTCGCGTGCGCCGTCATCGCGATCACGGGCACGCGAGTGCCCTGCTCACGCAGGAAGTTCGCGCTCGCGAAGCCATCGAGTTCCGGCATGCCGAGATCGGTCAGCACCACGTCGTACGGCTGCTCGAAGAAGGCGCGCATCGCCTCGATGCCATTGGAAACGATCGTGGCGTCGTAGCGCAGCGCGTCGAGCTGATCGCGCAGCAACGCCCGGCTTGCCGGATGATCCTCGGCGACGAGCACGCGCAGCGGTTCGTCATCGTCGGCACCCCGCTTCCGCCTCTGCGCCCGCTTCGGACTCCGCCTCTGCGTCATACCCGCGCGCAGCATCCGCGAACGTCCCCGGTTCCGGCGCATCGTCTCGCCAGCCGGACGGCGCTTCGGGCAGCGGCAACGCCGCCATTAAAACCGTGCCTTCGCCAAGACGGCTGTCGACGCTCAGCTCGCCACGCATCAGCGTCACGGTGCGCCGGCACAGCGGCAGTCCGAGCCCCGTGCCGCCGAAGCGCCGGTAGATCGACGCATCGGCCTTGACAAAGACGTCGACGCGAAGGCTGCCGAGCATGGCCTCGCCGTGTTCGCAGAGCACACCGCCGACGCACGCAACCGCGCCAGCGCGCACCCGAACGTCGATCGTCTGCTCGCGATCGTCGCCGGCGGCGACGTGCTGCGCATCGACGTCGTCGCGAAGGGCTGAGCGACAGGCGAGACAATGAGGCCGCACCTCGATGCGCGGCACGCTCATGCATCTCTTCAATGGACGCCAATGCGTGCCGCATCATCGTCCCGCCCGCAGAACCGCGGCAATTCAATCATGCGTGATCAAGCGCATGCACGCATCAACAAAGATTCTTCGCTTTCGTCGAGCACCCGCAGTTGCTCGCCGCACGTCGGCCCGGCTTGGCGAAAGGCATAGCTCCCCTCGCATGCCGTGACGCATGCGCCCGCATTCATATCATCGATGACGGCCTCGCGCGCCAGTCGTCATTTTCGCGATTGGTCGTCCTGATTTAGACAAAACCTCGCGAAGACCGCCCGCGCTGCCGCCGGCGAATCACCTCAGCCACCACGCGTCGGCGTCGAATTTTTCGCGACGCATCGCACACTCGCACTTCAAGCGCGCACTACCCGCTGCGGGAACCGCATGCTGTCCCGGCATCGGCTACTACCATCCCGTCTCAGCCCATGCCGGCGTGCTTCGCCAAGCAACGCTCCGATCGCCGGCGCGATATGCGTCCGGTCTTTCGTGCCGCGCGCATCCGGAAAACTCCTCCTCGCCGCATTCCATGTATCAAGGGTCGACAGACCCATTTAATACACATCCCATTCAAATCACTCCCCGGTTGACGAAACTTGATCCCGTTGCGTTGAGTCGACTCAGACGCGTCGCATTTATCAAGCCACGGCGCGGCGTTCGATCCAGACCTTGTGGCCGAAAAGATCCTCGCCGACGGCTCGGCAACCGCGTTCTGGCAATCGGCCCGGACGGGGTTTGACCAGATTCGCACCGCGCGCAAACACGTGATCGACGCGTTGCGCGCGGCTCGATACGCTTGACGACCTGGAGACCACCGATGCTCCTCCGCCTGCGCAGGCGCGTCATCCGCCATGGAATACAGGGTCGCTGACAATCATGAGGGTGATTATTGAAGCGGTTATACGATGAAATCCCGTTTCTGCCGGGAATTTCGACATGACGTGAAACGACATATACGGAATGGCGTTTTTCTCAATTCCAGCACAAACATATACCGACATGGAACTGGGTCATACGCGCAGCACTCGATATCGCGTCCGGTGAAATTGAATGTCGCATTCGAACCGACGGCCCATTCCGGCAAGCCCCGATGAAAATCACCCGTCCGCCCCGCCGGACGGCCGCCATCAGCATCACGCCTCGCAATTTCAAATCCATTTGACATTGTATGAGAATGCACGCCGAGATCTTCACAGAAGAGAAAAATTAGTACTTGTCCTATAAACAGAAGACACAACTTCGAACACGTCTGATTTAAAGACATGTCGGCTGAACGATATCATCGTTGCAACTCTTTCAAAGAGTTATTTGCCTCATTCAAATCACGTTGAAACGGAGAAAATCATGACTTTCAACAAAAACATCCTCGCTATTGCAGCAGCAGCTGTTTCGTTCGCAGCAGCAGGTTCGGCAATGGCTGCCGACGGTACCATCAACTTCACCGGTGCGATCACGACCGCATCGTGCTCGCTGACGGGCGGTGCAGGCGCCAGCGTGTCGCCCGGCACCGGCGGCCAGAACATTGCGGTCAACCTCGGCACGGTGAGTGCGGATTCGATCGGCAACACCGCTGGCGGCGGCGTTGTAGCGGGCACGAACATCAACCTGAACCTCGATTGCGGCAACACTGGCACCGGCCTGAGCATGGTCAAGATGAAGTTCGACCCGGCCACGGGTTCGGGCCTCGATGGCAAGAACAACAAACTGCTGAAGGTCGCGGGCGACGCCGAAGGTGTTGGTATCGGCCTGTTCGACGCCAACAACAATCTGCTGAACCTGGCTGCAAACGAAACGTTCAATGCCCCGCTCGTGAAGGGTGGCACGGACGAAGCGCCGACCTATACCGCCGCGCTGAATCTGCGTGCCGGCTATGTCGCGAACGGCGCGCCGATCAAGGCCGGTGACGCAAAGGGCACGCTGCCGTTCACGCTGACCTACGAGTAAAGCACTCCTCCGGGCGACGCGGCGGGTCATGGTTCCGTCGCCCTTCTCACTTTCCAAGTCCATCATGAAACGATCACTCATTGCCGGGCTGGTCGCGGCCAGTTCGCTATCACTCTATTCCGGCGCGTCTGTCGCCGGAATCTCGTTGAACAGCACGCGTGTCGTTTACACGGCGCAGAGCAAAGAAGCGTCCGTGCTCGTCAGGAATTCGTCGAAGCAGGACGTGATGATCCAGTCATGGCTGGAATCCGACGACCGGAAAAGCGATCTGCCGTTCGCGATCACGCCTTCGCTGAGCCGTCTCGGCGCGGAAAAGCAGCAAACGCTTCGGATCTTCTACGCCGGCCAGGGTTTGCCGACGGACCGTGAATCCGTGTTCTGGCTCAGTGTCCAGGAAATTCCGCAGAAACCGGATGGCGAGAACACGCTGCAAGTCGCGGTGCGTCAGCGCATCAAACTGTTCTACCGGCCGACCAACCTCGCAGGCAAGCCCGAGGACGCGCCCAAGCAGCTTCAATGGCACTGGCGGGCGGCAGACGGAAAATACGGAATGGAAGTCGTCAACAACACCCCCTATTTTGTATCGCTGGTCAAGGCAACGCTCCACAGCGGTGTGCAAACGCATCCGATCGGCACGGAAATGATTCCGCCGCAATCGACCCGTCAGCTTAGCGTCAAGAACTACAACGGCCAATCGCTTGCACCGGGCGCCAAGGTCGATTTCGAGTCGATCAACGACTTCGGCGCGGTCGAAGAGAACAACGCAACAGTCTCAAACTGACAGCGCATTCGTCAGTTCGGGCTTCGAATCGCTCGATATAAATTCGCATTACTAATTTATCGGAGGGCGCGCATTCCTGAAATCCGGACAGGTTGGGAAAGGCACGCGACCAAGGTCAAGGCATGGATACCACTGAAAAGAAAATCGATTTGCGGGTAGCGGCGTGCCAGGGCGCATCCTGTCTGGTGGCGCTCGGGAGCCTCGTTGCGGCCACGTCGGTTCAGGCGGCAGAATTCAACGAACTGTTCATCAAGAAAGGGGACGCGCCTGTCGAGCTCAAGTACCTCGAACGGGGCAGCTCGGTTCCGCCCGGCACGTACGAAGTCGACGTGTCGCTGAACCAGCGTCCCGGCAAGCGCGAATCGATCGTATTTCAGGCGAACGGCGACAAGGTCGATCCCGTCATCACGCTTGGCCTGCTCAAGGCGCTCGGCGTGGACGTGAAGCGACTCGAGCGGGAAAACCGGATTCCGGTCGACCAGCAAGACGACGCAGCGCTGAATCTCGCGGAGATCATCGACGGCGCGTCAACCGATTTCGACGTCGGCACACTGTCGCTGAACATCAGCGTGCCGCAGGCCTACGTGCCTGGCCGGTCGCGCGGCTATGTGGATCAGTCGAAGTGGGACGACGGCGTGGCCGCGGCCTACAGCAACTATCAGGCCAATTTCAGCCACGACTCCGACTCCGGATACAACAGCTCCTACTATTACCTCGGCCTGCGCAACGGCTTCAACGTCGGCGGCTGGCGGCTCAGGAACGAATCGGCGCTAACCGGGCGCCGCGGCACGAAGTCGCAGTTCACGTCGAACCGTACCTATGTGCAGCGCGACCTGCGCGGCATCAAGGGCACGCTGTCGGCGGGCGAACTGTATTCTGCCGGTGAAATCTTCGACAGCTTCCGCTTCGTCGGCGTGCAGGTCGGATCGGACACCGGCATGCTGTCGGACGACGAGGTCGGCTTCGCGCCGGTCGTGCGCGGCATCGCGCAGACCAACGCGGTCGTCGAGGTGCGCCAGAACGGTTACGTCATCTATTCGACCACGGTCACGCCCGGTGCATTCGAGCTGAAGGACATCTATCCGAGCGGCTCCAACGGCGATCTCGAAATCTCGATCACCGAATCCGATGGTAGCGTCCGGCGCTATACGCAGCCCTATTCGTTCCTGCCGGTGATGATCCGGCGCGGCTCGGTTCGTTATTCGTTTTCCGCGGGCCAGTATCACGGGATTGGCGAGGTCCGCCCGAAATTCGCGCAAGGCACGGTGGTGTATGGCCTGTCCGACAACTTCACCGGCTACGGCGGCCTGATCGGCGCGCAGAACTATGCCGCGATCGCGCTCGGCGTCGGCTTCAACTCGCGGCTCGGCGGCATTTCGTTCGACGTCACGCATAGCCAGTCGAACGTGCCCGGCCGCAAGGCGAACGGGCAGAGTTTCCGGTTCCTGTACTCGAAGACGCTGACGGCCACCGACACCACGTTCACGATGGTCGGTTATCGGTATTCGACCGACGGCTTCCGCACGCTGAGCCAGCACGTCGACGATATGAGCAGCCGGCAAGGCGACGGGGTGCGGCGCCAGAAGAGCCGCTTCGATCTGAACATCAACCAGTCGCTCGGCCGCAACGGGTCGGTCTACGCGAGCATCGGCGAAACGAGTTACTGGAACCGTGGCGGCACAAGCCGCAACATCCAGCTCGGCTACAGCGGCTCGCTGAAGAACATCAGCTACAGCGTCGCCCTCGCGCGCACCGAGGAGACAGGGCCGTTCGGGCGCATCGACAACCAGATCTCCGCGACGGTCAGCATTCCGTTCGGCAGCAGCGCGCGCGCGCATCGCGCCTATTCGAACGTCACGGCGTCGACGCGCGGCGACGTGAATGTTCAGGCGGGCGTATCGGGCTTCCTGAACGACCGGAACACGGTCAACTATTCGGTGCAGGGCGAGTATCAGAAGGAGAACGGCGGCTCCGGCGGCGTGGGCCTCGGCTGGGATACGCCGATGGCGAAGCTGACGTCGAACTACAGCCAGTCCGGCCACGGCAAGCACGTCGACGTCGGCGCAACCGGGTCGATCGTCGCGCACCGCGGCGGCATCACGCTCGGCCAGCCGGTCGGCGAAACGTTCGCGATCGTCGAGGTGCCCGGCGTGAAGGGCGCGCGCTTCGATTCGTCGTCGACGGTCAGCACCGATCGTCGCGGTTACGCAGTGTTGCCCTATGCGCAGCCGTACAGGTACAACTGGCTCAACATCGACACGGAAAGCCTCGGCAACGACACCGAGATCACCGAGAACGCGAAAACGATCGTGCCGACGCGCGGCGCGATCGTGAAGACGCGCTTTGCCGCGGAAACTGGCCGCCGCATCCAGTTCGACGTGACGACGACCGACGGCAAGAAGGTGCCCCTCGGCGCGACGGCTTACGACCAGGACGACAAGGTACTCGGCATGGTCGACAACGCATCGCGCGTGCTCGTGTTCGGCGTGAAGGATCAGGGGCGTCTGTCGATTCGCTGGAGTGAAGGCACGTGTGAAGGCGGCTACGTTTTGCCCCAGCGGAACAAGGCGCTCATGTACGAGCGCGTTGCGATGAGCTGCCGTATGGGCAATCACTGACGTTTTACCCGATCCGGCTCCAGACATTTGTCCTGAAGCATACCGGGGAACACCATGCGCTGCCTCGATCGCTGCCCGATTAACTTAACGATATTCGATCCAACATGAACCCGAAGAATTTGATAATTGGACTGGTAAGCATGTTGCCGTTCGTATGCGGTACCGCGCTGGCGCAGTATTGCATAATCACGCAGGGCGGAACCGAGACACCGAACAACGGCAAGAGTCCCGCGGTCTTCACGCTAGCGCCCTTTAATGCACCCAACTTCGATCCCGATGTACCGGACGGCACTGTGTTGCATTCGCAAACAATCAACTTAGCAGGGATCTCGTCAACCACCTACTGCAACGACGGTATCGGGAATGCCTACAGCGGGCGACTGGCACCAGTCGGCCTATACTCGACCTGGCCAACCGGTGTCTCCGGCATCGGCGTGAGAATGCGCTATTCGTATACGCCAAATTCGCTATGGTGGCCGCTGTTGGTCGATATTCCCGGCTTGTACGTGACAACCAACAATACGACGATCGCAGTGGAACTGGTCAAGACAGGCCGCATCACGGCCGGCGGCACGATGACTGGAGAACTGGCCGGTATCTGGGTCCGCAGCAAGACTGTCCAGATTGCATCCTTCAGGATCAGCGGATCGATCGAACTCAAGCCGAACGTACCAACCTGCAGCGTGACGACAAAGTCGATCAAGGTCCAGTTTGGCGAGGTCAACCTGAACGGCACCGCAGCGGCGCCCGAACAACCGGTCAATATCGGCTTGCAGTGCTCTGGCGGCACGCGCGACGCCAAGACCCGGATGTATATCACGCTGACGGATGCAGCCAATCCGGGCAACCGGAGCGACGTGCTCACGCTGACGAACGCTTCGACGGCAAAAGGCGTCGGTGTCCGGATCATGAACGGGACGACGCCGGTCCGATATGGGCCCGATTCGAGCGAAACCGGCAACCCGAATCAATGGTTCGTGACCGAAGCCGGCAATCAAACCGTCAATATCCCGCTTAGCGCACGCTATGTCCGAACCTCGGACACGCCCAAAGGCGGCACGGCAGATGCCGTCGCCACGTTCACGATGAGCTATCAGTAACGCATTGACCCAAGCGAGGAACGCCGTATTGCACCGGCATTCCCGTTCTTGCGCTTTTCATACGCGATGCCGGAACAGGCGACCGGAGCCAGCCGTCTCACGGCGTCCCGGCATTGCGTAGCGCTCGCACTAGACACCTGGCTGTGCCGCGTCTCAACGGCTCGACCGGAAATCGATCCCTGACCGACGTCGTGTCAACCCGCATGACGATCATCCGGCCCCCCCATGATGACGGCCGCCGTCGCGGCCACGGTCAATCATTCACCAATCAGACCATTGCCGGACGCGTTTCATCGTTTGACTGCAAAGGATCACAGTCGCATCCGGTCGCACGCCAGCCCTATGGCGTTCTGAAGCCACGATTACATACCGGTCAGCCGGGCAAGCGTGCGTTCGATGACTGCCCGGCAAGCCGGCCACGCCTGTGCGAACGCATCCATGCCGCCCTCGGCCACGGTCCGTTCGGCATGTGCACATGCGTCTCGGGCGTCCGTATCGCCCGCCAGCGCGAAGCCGCCCCGCAGCGAGTGAAGCTCGATCTTGATCGAATCGGCTTCGCCGTTCGACAACGCATCGTCGATCACCGCCAGCGAACGCAGCGTCGACGCGTGCAGCTTGTCCCGAATCTCGTCGGTCATCACCGGCTGCGTGCCGTGCGCCGCTTGCGCGTCGCTTCGCGCGCCACGCTCGGCGTGCCGCTTCAGCACCGCATCGAGCGCATTGATCGTCAGCGGCTTCAGCACGACCTCCACCGCGCCGACCTGTTCGCAGCGCCGACGGTCCTCATCGGTCGCATGCGCAGTCATCGCGATCACCGGCACCTTCGCGCCCTGTTCGCGGAGAAAATTCGTCAGCGCAAAGCCATCGAGTTCCGGCATGCCCAGATCGGTCAGCACGACGTCGTAGGGCCGCTCGAAATAGGCCCGCATCGCTTCGACGCCGTTCGCGACAATCGTCGCGTCGTAGCGCAGCGCATCGAGTTGGTCGCGCAGCAGCGCACGGCTCGCGGGATGGTCCTCGGCAACGAGCACGCGTAGCGGTTCGTCATCGTCGTCGCTCATCTCGTCAACTTCATGCGCTTCGTCCAGCGCCGGCGCCTCATCCGCGTCGAACGCGGGCGGCACATCGCCGTCCGCGCCATGCTCGGGCTCGTCGGTCCGCCAGCCGGACGGCGCTTCGGGCAGCGGCAACGCAGCCACGAAAACCGTGCCTTCGCCAAGACGGCTGTCGACACTCAGTTCGCCACGCATCAGCGTCACGATGCGCCGACACAGCGGCAGCCCGAGCCCCGTGCCGCCGAAGCGCCGGTAGATCGACGCATCGGTCTGGACATAGACGTCGAACAGGGTCGGCAGGCTGTCTTCGGGAATGCCGATGCCCGTATCGCTGACGGCGATTTCGACGCCATGGCCGGCCGGGCCCGCCTGTGCAAGCCGCACGTCGATCGTCACGCCGCCGCGCTTCGTAAACTTGATCGCATTGCTGACGAGGTTCGACACCAGTTGCCGTAGCCGGGTCGAATCGCCCACGTAACCATCGGCGAGATCCGGGGCAATGCGGCACGTCAGCGCCAGGTTTTTCGCGTCCGCGAGCGGGCGGAAGATCGCGGCCACGTCGTTCACGACACGACGCAGGTCGAACGGAATGCTTTCCAGCACCATCTGGTTCGACTCGGCCTTCGACAGGTCGAGCACGTCGTTGATCACGCGCAGCAGCGCATCGGACGACGACATGATCGTCCCCAGCCGCCGCCGCATCGGCGCCGCCATCTGCGCGCGCTCCATCAGTTCCAGGTTGCCGATGATCGCGTTGAGCGGCGTGCGGATCTCGTGGCTCATCGTCGCGAGAAACGTCGACTTCGCCTTGTTCGCAAGCTCGGCGGCTTCGCTCGCCTCGCGCAGCTTCTCCTCCGCCTGCTTGCGGGCCGTGATGTCGAGCAGCGTGCACAGCAGCACGTCGATCCCGCGATACCTGGTGCGCACGATGTGCGCGTCGAGATAGACGGTGCCATATCCCGCGCGCTCGACGGCCAGCTCCCGCGTGACGCGCCCACGCGCGTTGCCGGCGGGCGCACCGTCCCGATACGCGCGCCACAAGCGCTTGCCGAGCGGCTCGCCCGACACGTCCCGCTCGTACGCGATCAGCGCGTCATTGCGCATGATCGCTTCGCCGTCGACGAACGACAGCAGCACGAGCCCGGCCGGCGCCGTGCGGATCAGCGTCCGGTTGAGCGCCTCGCTTTCGATCAGGCGAATCGCTCGCCGATTCGCCGGGCGCAGCGCGCGCTTGTCGAACATCACGATTGCGATCCACAGCAGCGCGATTGCGAAGAGCGCCGGCGCGACCGTCAAGCTCGCGCGCAAGGCTACGTCACTCAGAACGGCACGCCATGAGATGGCCGCCATCACCACCTCGTCCGATCTCGGTATCCTGTCGCTGACGACGAAGTTCATGCCGACGCGATGTGCGCCCGCTCGCTCGCCGTCGTCATGGCGCGCATGCTCGAGCGCACGAGCCACCATCGTGCGGTCGGGTTGCCGGCCGAGCAGGAGATTTCCGCTGGAATCGACGAGCGCGTATTCCCTGCCGGCACCCGGCGAGCGCAGTACCCCCTCTATCAGCGGCGGGCTGTTGATGACGAACCAGACGACCGGCCTGCCGTTCGCGCCACGCACCCATTGCACCATCCGCAGCACGGAGCGTCCGAGCACCGGATCGTATCGCCGCTCAAGCGCAATCGTGTTTTGACGAGCGACGGGCGCCATCGAAACGGCTGTATCGGTCGTCATCGGGCGCAGTTGCTCGACGAGTGCCTTTACATCGAAACCGCGTGGCAGCGCAATCGCTCGCTTCACCAGCGGATGCCCTGCCGCAACGATGAAATCGCCGTTCGGATCGATCAGATAGGAAGTACCGCCCGGATCGGCCGGTTGTGGCGGCGGCAGGACGCCCGTCACCTCGACCGGCTCGAGATAGCGCGCGAGGTAAGGCAAGTGACTGCTCGCTGATGCGGCCAGCGGGATGTCGGCGAATGCAGCGATCGCAATTCGCCCTTTCCGCCCGACGAACGTCTGCTTGCCGTGCTTGCCGGCGAGCACCCCGCGCAGGCCTCGCGAATTTTCAACGACGCTGTCCCATTGCAGCTCCATGTCCTCGACATAGCGATTCCGCAGCGCCCTCATGATCTCCACCTCGGCAACGAGTTCGGCCCTGCGCTCCGTGAACTCGACCCGGAAGCGCTCGAGGGACTCCTGCACGTCGAGCAGCAAAACGAGTGCCGCGCACACCAGAATGAACACCGAGATCGCCGCGCCGCTTGCGTACAGCAGGAACTGCTGCTGCCGCCGGACGCGCCCCGGCTCGAATGGCTTGCGAACCGCCATGGCCGCGTGAGATACAAGTCTTTTCAGCTTTGCAGGCATGTTCTATCGATCTCGTCGCTCGCGGCCGGATACCGCATCATTCGTCGATGCCGGCGCATCGGTGCCCTGGAAAACAGGGTAGTCGCGTGGCGTGGCGTGCGTCTGCCCACACGCAATGCATCACTTCGGCGGCGTCTGCCCCGAAGCCGATCCGGAGCGGCAGCCGGCCCTCGCGATCGTCACGCCGGCGACGCATCGTCGTCGGATGCGCCCGCAAGCTTTTGCTCGTCGTTATAGCGGATCAGATCCGCGTCGCGAACGATCCCGAGTTTCTTCATCGCACTCGACTTCTGCGAACTGATGGTCTGCTTGCTGCGATGGAGCTGCGCGGCGATCTCGCCCACCGTGTAGCCCGCGCCGAACAATCGGACAACCTCGATCTCGCGCGTTGTCAGCGCGCGAGTAGCGGGCTCGGATTCGACATCGTGCAGCACCTGCTTGATGAATGGCGACATGTAGTTCGCACCAACGTACGCGGCATGCACGGCGCCGATCAGGTGCGAGATCGCGTCCGACTTGCTGAGGATGCAACTCACGCCCTGCTTGTGGATCGCGCGCAGCACGCTCGGATTGTCGATCATCGTGATCGTCACGATATGCAGCGCCGGATAGCGGCGCTGCAGGAACGACAGCAGCACGAGCCCGTCGCCGTACTTGCCGCCCGGCATCACATAGTCGAGCACGAGCACGTCGCTCTGCTGCGCGTCGAGCGCCGCGACCAGGTCCGTCGAGTTCGAAACGGTGCCCACGAGCTTGATCGTGCTGTTGCCTTGCAGCGCCTGCGACATGCCGAGCGCGGACGCCGGATGATCGTCGGCCACCATCACGCGCACAAAGAATTCGTCCATGTTCCTGTTTCCCCGAGGCTTTCAGTCACGCATCCGGTCCCCGCTGCGACGGGGAGCATGCTCGCGCCATCGTGTCGATGGCTGGCCGTATTCGGCACACCGGACAAATAGTGCCTCAATTTTAAGATAAATCCCGGTTTGCCCTGCAATCGGCGCGGGCCACGCAGCGAACGGTGTACGCCGGTGCCTACGCCAGCGGTGCGCACGACGTATCCGCACGACCGTACCGTGCAGATTTGCCGAGGCTCACGGCGGCTCGGCGCCGTTACAGGATGCCGGCCACGCTCTCGCGCAGCGCGGCCGTGCCGCGACCCGGCGCGCTATTGGCGGCTCGAATCGCCGGGCACGTCACGCTGGTTGCCATCCACCCTGTTTTTCCACTCGACAAGCGTACGTCGCCTCTGAACCGGCGACATGAGCAAGAACTCGTTCATCATCGTCAGGAATTCCCGACGAGACTTCTCAGAAAGTGCGGCGAAATCGAGTAACAGTGCGAATATCTTCCCTACATGACGCACGATGTTCCCCTCCGGTGTTGATTTGAAATCTGCCGCGCAATGTGCGTCGGCACCCTGCCGTTGTTGTTATCTCGAATGCTTGTTGATACGTTCGATGCCGTTGGTTACTTGTCATGCAATTCCGTTTCATGATGAGTTGAGCCCACTGGGCAAGCGGCCACGCATGTGCCCCTCGCCGGCGTCGCGGCACGTCGCTGCCATGCATGCGCAAGCGCGCCGCGCAGGTGCCGGAGCGTCACGGGTTTGGTCAATACGCGCCGGACACCGGCTGCCGTGCAGCGGCGCATGCCTTCGGGCGTCAAATGCGACGTCACGACCAGTACGTCACAAGCAGCATCGACGTCCCGTGCCGCCTCGGCCAGTTGATGCGCGCGCATGTCGGGCAGATCGTCGCCGATCAGCAGCACGTCCCACGCGTCGCCGGCCAGCGATTCGAGCGCCGCGCGCCCCGTTCCGACCTCGGCTGCGACGCAGCCGAGCGCGTACAGTTGCTCGCTGAAAATCGAGCCGTTGATGGTTTCGTCGTGTGCGACGAGCACACGCAATGCGCGACTGCCGTGCGCGGCCGCGTCGCGCGACGTTGCGGCCATCGCCGAATCGCGAGCATGCGAATCGTCACGCCGCAGCGCGTCGCCCGATACGGCATCGATCCTGCGTTCACCGCCCATCGGGCCGCCGAGCGCCAACGCGGCGCGCAAACCGCGGAGCGAGTAACTCGACACGCGTACCGTGTCGCCCGCGCGATACGGTTCGAGCGGGCCGTCGGGTATCGCGAGAATCAACAGTGCGCAATCGCTCAGGCTGTTCAGATCCGCTCGCGACCACGTGTCGGAATCGCCGAACAGCACGACCGCGCCGCGTCGTGCCATGCCGGCCGGCAGACTCGACGGACTGTCGTATACGCTGACGTCGAATCCCCATGCACTTAGATGCGGCAACGCAAAATCGCGCCACCCGGGATGCGCGGCGATCAGCGCCAGCGCGTGTGCGCGAGCCGCGCGCGGCCGGTCGAGCGCGACGAGGTCCATGCCGAGCGGCAGAAGCACCTTGAAACGGCTGCCGACGCCCGTCTCGCTCTCCACCGCGATGCGGCCGCCCATCGCCGCGACGAGCCGGCTGCATAGCGCAAGCCCGAGGCCGGTGCCGCCGTAACGCCGCGTGATCGACGTGTCGACCTGCGAAAATGCCTTGAACAACTTGTGCCGATGTTCGGAAGCGATGCCGATGCCGGTATCCTCGACCTCGATCGACAGTTCGGGCGCGTCGTGCCCCCCGGCGACGACGGCAACGCGCACGGTCACGCAGCCCGCATCGGTAAACTTGAGCGCGTTGTTCACCAGATTGCGGAGCACCTGCGCGAGCCGCGTCGGATCGCCTCGCATTTTCTGCGTGCTGCACGCATGGATCTCGCAGAACAGCTGCAGTCCCTTTGCCTTCGCGATCGTCGCGAACGCGTTCAGCTCGCGCTCGATCGTCTCGATCACGTCGAACTCGATCGATTCGACCGACATCGCGCCGGCCTCGATCTTCGAGAAATCGAGAATGTCGCCGACGAGCGCGAGCAGGCTCGTCGCCGATGCCCGCAGCGTGTGCACGCGGTCATGCTGGACCGCGTCGAGCGCCGAGCGCTCGAGCAGTTCCAGGTTGCCGAGAATCACGTTCAGCGGCGTGCGGATCTCGTGGCTCATCGCCGCGAGGAACGACGATTTCGCAGCATTCGCCGAATCGGCCGCACGCACGGCCTCCTCCAGCTTCTGAACGAGCTGCTGCTTGGCAGTCACGTCGGCAACCGCGACGATCAGTACGTCCGTGCCCTGATAGCGTGCGCCGCATGCGGCGAATTCGAGGTGCTGACACGTGGCCTGCACATCGCCCAGCAGCAGGCCGTCGTGCTGCACGCCGCCGGCATCGCCGCGCGCCTGCCACGCGTCGACCACGTGGTTCGACAGCGCGTGATAGTCGCCGCCGGTCCGCTCGACCATGTCCGTCAGCGCGGGGCTCGCGAGCATGAAACGCCCGTCGTCGCGCGCGATCAGCCCGAGGCCGATCGGCGCCATCTCGATCACACTGCGGCACAGCGCTTCGCTGTCGAACACGCGTTGCGAGTGCGCGTAGAGCGGCACGAACTCTCGCCGATGAAAGCGCAGCAGCAACCCCCACATGACCATGAGCGCAAGTAGTGTCGCGGCGCCGAGCGTACCGGCCGAGCGCGCGACGCCGGCTGCAATGTCGGTCCACGACAGCGCATAGGCAAGCGTCCAGCCCGTCGATTCGAGCTTGCCGTGAAACAGCAGGAAGCCGTCCCGGAACACGGGCGCGCTCGACGACGACGCGCCGCCACGCCACGGGCTCAGCTTCAGCAGGCTTTCCACGCGGCCGGTTTCGCCCGCCGTGGGATCCATCGTGACGAGCTGGCCATCGGCCGTCGTGATGTAGAACATGCCTTCGGGGCGATAGTCGGCGAGCCAGGACAGCAGGTAATCGGTCGGATATTCGGTGACGAGCACCGCGAACGGCTTGCCGTTGTCGCGCGCCTCGGCCGCGAGCCGGATGCGCGGCTGCCCCGACACGGGATCGGTGAACGGCGCCAGCCAGCGCACGTGCGGGCGCGCATCGACGATGCCCGGATACGGACGCTCGAAATCGACGCGCAACGCGTCCAGCACGCGTGCACGGCTTTCCGGCGCAACCAGCGCCGGATCGTCGCGGTTCCGATGGGGTATCAGCGCGAACAAACCGGTGCGCGTGCTGTAGTGGTAGCCCTCCAGCGTGCGCCCGCGATTGATCGAACTGGCCGCGCAGATGCGTGCCAACAGGACCGACAGCGACAGATAGCGCGCGACTTCGGCCCGATTGCCGGTTTGCGCTGGCACACCGATGACGAGCGACGGATGCGGGCGGGTCGCGACGCGCTGGTCGTTGAGGAGGAATTCGTCGACGACCGCCGCCGGCGCGGCGCTGGCCTCCTGCCAGATCAACTGCGCGTTCGCGACGCCGTTTCGGAACGAGGTTTCGCTCACCTGGATTTCGTTCAGCGTCTGCTCCAGGCCGTTCAAGTAGCTGCGCCGCGCGCCCTCGACATAGCCCGAGACGATCGACGCCATCCCGAGACCGCAAGCGATCAGGACAAGGACGGTGACGACGATGCCGCCACCGAACACCGAAATGCTCTGGTAACGACGAATGGACTGAAGCGGGCTCTGCGACATGGCGCGCGGCGGCGATCGCGAACGCAGCCGGAGCAACGCTGTTCCGACATCCGTGATCGTCTCGGAAAACACCTGGAAAGAAGGGGAGTTCCGATCATGCCAAAGGCCTGCGGGGGTGTCCGCATCGTACGAACCATTTCGTACACGTCAAATCGAATGGCATCACACTTTCGGACTTGAACGAACTTTGACGCGGTAAATACGAGTCGTTTGTTTCGCATTGCGTTGACAGAGCGTTCGGCGGGTTAGCCGCTCAGGCAACACAATCGGTTGGAATTTTTTTGGGATAGCCCGGTCGCACGGCTACCTTGATACGTAACGACGGCGCCGAATACCGACTGTCCCACGATTTTCCGGCCGTGCCCGGCTCGCCGCCAAAAGAAAGGGTTCTTCGCGGATCGACGTGAAGAACCCTTGAAAAACATCGTTGCGACGAAGACCGACCGGACGACGGCTCGCGTGCCGCTATCGCCGGCCGGCCGACCCGCACGGCACCTATATCGAACGGGCGTCGGATCGAAGTCGCGACAGCGCGACGTGCCCGGGAGGCGAGCGTCACTGCAACCAACCCCGCCTCCCGGAACGGGACCGATCAGTTCCGGATTTCGCCGAAATTGCGGCCCGCAAGCGGCACCGCCGCCGCGTTTCCGCTCACGCCATTGCCTCGCATCCGGCCGAAGTTAAAGCCGACCAGCCCGCCGTAGAGCTGATCGTAGCCGGCCCTGTACGCAATAAGGCTGCTCGAGCTCGAATAATCGACGTTGCCGAAGCTTTCGCCGGCTATGCCGCCCAGCCGTGCGCTGCGCCCGCCGGACACCGCACCCGACGACGACGACGACGCGATCTTGCTGTCGTTCTTGCCGACGAGACCGCCGACCGAACTGCGATCGCCGCCCTTCGCCGACCCGGAGGCCTCGGATCCATCGATCGATGCGCCCATGAAGTTATGGCCGACCAGACCGCCGACGTAGCTACCGGCGCCCGCAACGACGTCACCCGACGCGCTCGACGACGACACGCTGCCCCGGTTGAGTCCGACCAGGCCGCCTGCCCTGCCCATACCGACGGCGTTCACGCTCCCGCTTGCCCGGGCGCGCTCCACCTTGCCGGCATTCGTGCCAACGAGCCCGCCGACCACGCCCGACGCACCGGCGATAACCTTGCCGCCCGCCGTCGACGCGGCGATCTTGGCGAGATTTTCCCCGACCAGGCCGCCCGCCGTGCTGTTGTCGCCCACGATCACGTCACCTGTCGCGTCGGACGCCTCGATCAACGCGGCGTTGTAGCCGACGAGGCCGCCCGCCGTCGCGTCATGACCGCCTCGTACGCTCGCGGTCGACGAAGAGGCCTCGATGCGCCCCGCCTTGTCCCCGCCTTCGTTGAAGCCGACGAGGCCACCGACGCGCGCACCGCGGGCCAGGGCGCTGACGCGGCCCGCTGCCGTCGACGCCGTGATGACGCCGCGGTTGATCCCGACCAGACCGCCCGTATCGCCGCCCGACCCGATGACGCCGCTCGCCCCGCTGATGACCGTTACGTCGGCGTGGCTGTTACTGATGGTAGCGTCGCGCTCATTCGGCCCGAGGAACGTGCGGTTTTCGCCAGCCAGACCACCGACGTACAACGCATCCCTGCCGCCTTCGACACGGCCCGAAACGGAAGCGCGATCGATGCGTCCGCTGAGATTGCTGCCGACCAGACCACCGAGGATCGCGCGGCCGTAGCCAGTCACCACGACGTCTTTCGCCTTTACGTTGGTGATGTCACCCGTGTTGTAGCCGGCCAATGCGCCGACGCTGACCGGCGACCTCGTGTACCCGGCCGACCCGCGCGCCGTGATTTTCTCCAGCCCGAGGTTGGCGATGCGGCCGATGTTGACCGCAAACAACCCGACGACCGCACTGTCGGGATTCGAGACCGACAGATTGTGGATAGTATTGCCCAGACCGTCGAACACGCCACCGAACGCCGCACGGTCGCCGCCGAGGCTGCGGAATTGCGCACCGCCGCCGTCGATCGCGTTACCCAGCACGTAACGGCCGTTCATGTTGCCGTCGACAGCGCGCAGCCCCGCGAGATCGTGAATCACGCGATACGCTTCGCCGTTCGCCGAGAACGATGCATTGCGACCCGACAGCGTGACCACAGCGTCGTCCGTCAGCGTATGGCCGCTGCCCGAGTTCAGCGCCAGGCTCGCGTTTTCGCCCGTCAGCGTCACCTTGTTGCCGATGCGAATGCGTTGCGCCGCGTTCACCGTCACGCCCGCTTTCGCGCCGCTCGCCGTCAGCGACCGATTCAGGTTCACGCTGCCCTTTTTCGACGTCAGCGTCAGCGCGTTGTCGCTCGCCCAGTTCACCGCGTCGCCCACCGTCAGATCGCCCGACGTATTGGTCAGCGCCACGTTCGTCGTGCCCAGGTTGCGCGACAGCGTCTCGCCGTCGATCGCGACGCCCGTGTTACCGCCGATCCCGGCGTTGGCCGCCTCGATCGTCCACTGGCCCGTGCGGCCCGACGCCCCGCGCGTATCCACCTGCACGTCGCGCGACACCGCCACCCGCTCGCCGCGCGTCGTCACCGTGCCGCCCGCCGTCGATGCGTCCTGCGCGCTCGCGTCCAGCTTCCCGCCGACTTGAACGTCGCCGCCGTCCAGCGTGATCTTTCCGGCGCGGCTGCTCAGGCCCTTCGCCTCGATCGTGCCGCTGTTCCTGACCACCGAACCCAGCAGATCGCCTGCCGCGCGCGCCGTCATCAGCACTTCCCCGCCGTCCGCCTTCAGCAACCCACCGTTGTGCGCCTGCGCGTCCACCGCGCCGCCTTCAACCTGCAGGTTCAGCAGCCCGTTGCCGTCGAAGTTCACGTTGAACGCATTGCCCGCGCCCAGCGCCACGCGGCCCATCTGCGCGCGGATCACACCCGTGTTCGACACTCGCGCGCCCAGCAGCGCCACGCTGCCGCCGTCCGCCGCCGTGATCGTCCCGGCGTTCTCCACCGACTGGCCCGACGTCCCCGCGAACCGGTAGCGACCGGCCAGGAAATCCGCGTCCGACAGGTTTTGCGTCGACGCCACCAGGCCGCCCACGTTCACCTGCGCGCCCGCGCCGAACATCACGCCGTTCGGGTTCACCAGGAACACGCGCCCGTTCGCGTCCAGCTGGCCGTGAATCTGGCTGCCGTTCGCGCCGACCACCCGGTTCAGTGCGATCGACTGGCTCGTCGGCTGCCGGAACGACACCCGCTCGCCGCTGCCCACGCTGAAGTCCTGCCAGTTCGTGATCAGCTTGTCCGTGTGCTGGTTGATCGACATCGTCTTGTTGTCCGCCGACTTCGCGATGTCCGCCTGCCCCGACATGATCTCGCCGCCCGTCGGCAGCGCGTACGCGCCCGACGCAGCCGCCAGCCCCAGCAGCGACACGCCCGCCGCGAGCAGGCGCTTGCCGCCGCCCGACTTGCCGCGACGGCGCGCCGTTTCCCCGACCGCGCACCAGCCACCCTGTGCTTCATTCCACACCAGTGAATAGGCCTTATTCATTTTGGTATCCTCTTTAATTACCCTATAAAACCCGCCCTGCCGGACGGACCGATCACGCGCACTCAGAAATACTGAGCGGCCTGAACCCATACGCTCGGCGCGCGGGTCGGCGAGCCGAACGCCGCGCCGAGCGGCCACGCGGCCGTCAGCGTCACCTGGCGCTTCGCGCCGAACCAGCTCGCGCCGACACCGCCGGCCTGCATGTGCTGTATGTTTCGCCCTTGCGTCCACGGGTACTTGTCGGCCTGCACGCGCCCGGCGTCGACGAACGTGCTGACCTGCCATCCCGGCGCGACCAGATAACGCAACTCCGCGCTGGCCTGCCAGCCCTGGTCGCCGCTGCCGGCGCCGAGCGCGTACGCGCGGACGCCGTACGGGCCGCCGAGACTGAATTTCTCCGATTCGTCGAGATTGCGCGACGCGAGCTGCGCACTGAATTGCGTGTACAACTCGAACCGGCGCCCCAGCGCCTGCACTCGCAGCGCGATCACATTCAGCTTCGTAAAGCTGCCGATCGATTTTTTCAGCGCATCCGCTTCGAACGGATCGTTGCTGCGCAGCCGCCCGACGCCGAACATCACCGAGAACCCGTTGCGGCCGCCGCCCAGCCAGCCGTCCTGACTGTTGCCGCTGACGCCGAAGGTCCACAGGCCGATGTTCTTGTCGCGCCGGATGTCGAATACGCCATAGTCGTCGCGCAGGTTCTTGTTTTCGTACTGGATCTGCGCGGTGACGCTCAGGTTTCGCGCGCGCACGAGCGGCTGCGTCACGTACGCGGTCTGCACGCTCGCACGGCCGCTGGAATCGAGATCCGAGAACGCTCCGCCGAGCCGGTAACGCAGCGACGAATACGCGACGCCGACCCGTGTCGACGCGGGCCCGACCGGTAGCTGGTAGCCGGCGCGGTAGTAGCGCTGCAACTCGTTGCTGACGAGCCCGCGCAAGCTCAGGCGATCGCCGAGCCGCAGCGGCGAATTGACGTCGACGCTGCCGCCGACGCGATAGCGCCCGAGCGCTGCGTCGCCGAAGTTGTCGAATTCGAGCGATCCGGATGCGAGCGGCCCTTTGTCGGCGTCGACGACGAGATCGGTGGTGCCTGGCATATCGCCCGGACGCAATGTGCCGCGCGCGGCGACGCCGGCCAGATCGTCGAGCAGCAACAGGCTGCGCTCGAGACCGGACCCGCGCACGACATCGCCCGGATGCAGCGCCGAGAGCGGCTGGCGCAGCGCGGCACCGAGCACGCGCGAATGATTCTGGATCGTGATTGCGCCGTAGCGTCCTTCGGCGATTTCGATACGCACGACGCCGTCGTCGATGTCCTGGCGAGGCAGATAGGCGCGCGCAAGCACGTAGCCATGGCGGCGATAGTAGGCAGTGATGCGCGCGGCGGCGCGTTGCAGGTCGGCGAAACCCAGCGTGCTGCCGGCAAGATCGGCGACGAGCGGCTGCAGCTCATCGTTGCCGAACACGGTATTGCCGTCGAGCGCGAATGCGCGAACCAGCACGCGAGGCCCCGACTCGGGCACGCTCTCGGCAGCCTCTTCCGACGGCGCCACCGTCAGCTCGGGCACAGCTTCCGGCGGCAGATCCGGCCGTGGTGCCTCGATATCGCGCATCGCTCGCCCCGCATCCGGCACTTGCGCATGGACCGGCTCGAACAGGCTTGCGGCGCCGCCGCAGATCAGCGCCACGCACAATGCGTGGCGAACCCGCGGGACCACACCGACGTCGTGCGACACCGAACGCGAACCGGCCCCGCGCGACCGCGTCGCTTCGACGCGATCGATGTCGGCCGAACGGCGGTCGACGATTTGCATATGATCTACCCACATGGAATTCATTCAGACCTGGCCGGCGAGGCACTTGCCGGCTGTGACTCAATCGCCGAATACTACAGACAGACATTCCGCATGTATTTAGATCACGTACGAAAATTCGCGACAGAATTGTTAGTTGCTGACGCAACCGAGCGGCATGCCCCGATAGTAAAAACGGCTTCCGCTTTATCGGAAGGATGGAAGCAAGTCGGCCGTCGGCCGGATCCCGGCGCGAGCACGGTTGACCACCTGCAGCGGCACGCCTAAAGTGGCATTTCTTTTTACGCCGCTCACGCGAAAAGGATTCCCATGATCGACTTCTCCACGCTCGCGTTGTTCTCCGGCGCGTGTCTGGCGCTGACGGCCACGCCGGGCCCCGACATGCTGCTGATCGCATCGCGCAGCGTGAGCCAGAGCCGGCACGCGGGCTTCGCGACGCTCGCCGGCATTCAGGCGGGCACCTACTGTCATGCGCTCGCCGCCGCGCTCGGGCTGTCGCAGCTCTTTCTCGCGGTACCGATCGCGTACGACATCGTGCGTTTCGCCGGCGCGGCCTATCTGCTCTATCTAGCGTGGAAGACGTTTCGTTCGGACGCGACCGCGCTATCGCCCGTCGCGTCGCAGCGCCGGCACTCGACCGCCGCGATCTTCCGTCAGGGCCTGACGACGAACCTGCTGAATCCGAAGATGGCGCTGTTCGTGCTCGCGCTGTTCCCGCAGTTCGTGCGACCCGGGCACGGCTCGATCGCCGTGCAGATTCTCGTGCTCGCGACGGTGCTCAACCTGATCGGGCTCGTCGTGAACGGCGCGGTGATTCTCTCCGCGAGCCGGCTGAGCCAGCGGATCGGCGCGCGCCGCCGTCCGTCAAAGCTGCCGCAATATCTGCTCGGCACGGTGTTCGTGGGGCTCGCGGCGCGACTCGCGGTGGCGGGACGGAACTGATCTCGCCGCCTCCCGAAGCACGCGGGAAAGCCTGATATCCATTCGGATAACTAGTCAATTCAGGCCACCGGCAAACAATCTGGCTCGCACACTTCCGCGCATTCGGCGCGCCGCCGATTGAAGGAGAATCGTTACGGCAAGCTATAAGGCACTGCGCGAGCGCGCATTGTCCGATCCGAAGGTACGCGCCGAATACGACCGGCTGAACCGCGAGGAATTCGCGCTGCTCGACGCAATGCTGGCCGCCCGGCGAGCCGCCGGTCTTTCGCAGGCCGATGTGGCAGAGCGCATGGGCACGAAGGCGCCTGCCGTCACGCGGCTCGAACGGGCGCTCGCGACAGGCCAGCACTCTCCATCGATCGACACGCTGCGCAAGTATGCCGCCGCGTGCGGCAAGAAACTCGTGATCTCTTTCGCCTGAGTCGCACCCGAGCCCGAACATGCATGAATCGGCCGTCGGTGCGCGGGCGGAGACTAGGCGGGAGGCGGAGCAGGTGGGCCGCCAGTCGCAAGCGACATCGTCGTGACGCGCGATGCCGAGCGGTCAGCGCGTCGCGCCCAGCGCCACGCGCAGCCGCTCCATCAGTTGCGTGTAATACCGCAGCACGTCGTCCCTGGGCACGACATTCGCGGTCGCGAAGCGATCGGACCACGCCGGCTTCCATTCATACGAGCCGTGCACGCTGCGGTCGCCGTCGGGCGCCTGGATCAGCGAGCGGATCCGCGCGTCGCGGCCCGGGCCCGTGTGCATGTCGAACAGTGCGTGAATGTACGTGTGATACGCGTCGTACACGTCGTCGTCGAACAGGTAGCGGTAGATGTGGAACGTGCGATCGAGCTCGCGCTTCGCGCGGATCACGTCGTCCGGCGAGATGTCCTTCCAGTAGCCGATCCATGTGTAGAAGCACAGCAGCGCATTGAGCTGCGGCGCGACCGCGTCGTACAGCGCGAGCCGCTTCTCGATCAGCCGCTGGTTGGTCCACTGCACGAGTTCGAGCCGCTTCAGCCGGCGCGCGACGAGCCAGCCGAGACACGCGACCGACAGCGGCGTCAGCACGCCGAGCACGAGCTTGACGATTTCCAGCGAATTCCACGGATTGTTGAATGGCTGCATGGTGACCCGACAAGAAGAAACGCATCCGCACCGGCGCATGACCCGGCGCGCAGCGCCGCCTGCCCGATCGCATCGACATTGACCGTTAGTTGCTTGTGCATCGAACGTCGCACCGCGGTGCGAACAATACATTCGAAGCGGCGTGACACGCCAGTTTATCCGGCGATTGTCGCCGAGCCGTGACCGTTCGTCGACTCGTCGCCGCACGCACGCGCCGCGCTAGTGTCCCGTTCCGCTGATTCGCGAACAAAGTCTATGCAGCTTTTCGAGGATGGAGTCGGCTGAGGCGGTCCAGACGAACGGTTTGCAG
>NZ_JBNCAB010000088.1:0-31420 GCF_049805555.1 Burkholderia sp. DN3021
CTTCATCAATCTGATTCCCATTACATCTGATGGGAATCAGATTGCCGGTGCCGCGCCCTCATGAACAGACGGTACGTGTCGAGCGCTTACATTAGTGCCAGCGTGGGATCCGGGTCGAGCGGCGGCTACCGGCAGGTGCAGGCGGCGCAGTCACCGGTGACGATCGGCGACTGGGGTTACCAGCTCTATGGCTCCGACGGCAATTCCAGCCACGAGTTCGCCCAGTTGCAATACAAGTCGCCCTGGGCCCTGCTCACGGCCGGAGCTGACCGCGTCGACGGGCAGACATCGCTGCGGCTGGAATCCCAGGGCGCGGTCTCGTTCGTAGATGGCGGCCTGTTTGCTTCCAACACGATCGAGGACAGCTTCGCCGTGGTGGACACCGACGGACTGGAACATGTCCGGGTCTTGTACGAGAATCGCGACGCGGGCCGCACTAACTCCGCAGGGCGGCGGCTGGTGCCCGATCTGCGTTCCTTCGATGTCAATCACATCGGCATAGAGCCAACCGATATCCCGCCGGACGCCGCGATTGCCTTCACCACGCGGGAAGTGCGGCCCCAGGACCGCTCCGGCGTCGTGGTCAGGTTCCCGGTGCAGATCAGCCATGGCGCATTGCTGCGGCTGGTCGACGAGGCTGGCACGCCGGTGGCGGTCGGCAGCACCGCCACGCTGCGGGCGACGGGTACCACCGTTCCCGTCGGCTATGACGGCAACGCGTATGTCCTGGACCTCGATGCCCACAACGAACTTGACGTCGAGCGGCCGGACGGGCGGCGCTGCAGTGTCGCCTTCGACTACCGGCCTGTGCCCGGCGATATCCCGACGATCGGGCCATTGCCTTGCCGGGAGCAGAAGCCGTGACGCGCAGGCTCGCCCTGGCGGCGCTGATACTGCTCGCCCCGGCGGCGGGACAGGCCGCCTGCACTGTGTCCGCCTCGGGCCTCGCGTTCGGCGTGTACAACCCAACCTTCACCACGCCCACCGATAGCACCGCCACGGTAACGCTCAGTTGCAGCGCCGCGTCCGGCACCGGCGCCTACGCTATCGCGCTTGGCACGGGCGGTGGCGGTAGCTATGCCGGGCGCAGGATGAGCAGTGGCAGTTCCATCCTGCCCTACCAGCTCTATTTGGACGCCGCACACAGCCAGATCTGGGGCGACGGTACCGGCGGCAGTTCCATCGTTACCGGCACGGATAACATTCCGCAAGTGGGCGGCACCTCGACCTACCAGGTGTATGGCCGAATCGTTGCCAGGCAGGCAGTCAGCCCCGGCGCCTATACCGACGTCATTGTGGTGACCGTGACGTATTGATTGACGGAACGCTGGACAGGCGTGGTCATTCACGGGAGATGAACGAGGTTCATGCTTATGCTCTGCAGAGCATAAACGCTTTCAGGCACCGTTCCCGGTTATGTCCAGCTCGTCGACCGGTGTCCGGCAGCGGTGGATCGCCGGCGACGAAACTGTAGATAATCAGAGCTGTTTCAGGAAAGCGAGCACGCTGTCGGAAGGCTTGAACCGGAACGGGGCGGCTTCTGCTGGCGCCAGTTTCTCGAGTGCCCGCTGCTTCGTCGCCAGATCGGCATTCGGACCGTAGTGCTTGATGGCGCCGTGATCGGGCGGCAATCCCTCGTTGCTGCCGGCGCAGTCGTCAAGACCAGGAGAGTATTTTCCGAGCGCGCATTGATTCTTTGATCCTCCGCCAAGGTAGTGCGCTTGCTGTCCGATGACGAAATCGCGCGCGTGCCGAAGAATATTCTTCTCTACGCGATACATCGGATACCGAAATATCGAGGGTCCATTGTATAGGATCGGCTGATCGGAGGACCAACGGAAAGCGGTATTGACGCCCGGACGGCGTAGCCGATGTTGGGGAGTCGGCGGCAGGCGTTGCTCCCTGCAACTCAGGACACTGGAGTATCGTGTCCGACGCCAGCTACGCTCTTCATTGAACGGATCAAGCGACGACAGCGCCGCGCTGCCATCCGATCCGGAGTCGAAATTACAGGGTTCAGTGTTGACAAAAATGATATCCACTGTTTGGTGCGAAATATTGAATTGTTTTAAGGAATGGTAAAAAATTAGCAAATCCGTATTTAGGGTAAACGATAGAGCGTTTTCTGCATTTGAGTTAAAAAAATTTCCTAAGATGATTTGGCGGTGCCTATCTCTTTGTCTGCAATTTTTCGCTCTGGATAATCGACATGCGCACTATTGCCAAGATTCTCTTTCCGGCCTTGATGGCCTGCCTTGTTTTCAACGGAGAAGCTGGTGCCGCCGAAAAATCTTTCTGCTATTACCATCACAATTGTCCCGCAGACGGAAAGTTGCCGAAAGGTCAGCTGCCTGAGCAATACACCAAGCGGCAGTGCAAGAACGGCGGCGGAAAGAGTTGGGGCGACGGCCCGACGAGTTGCGAGAACGTGAACAAATGACGGGGCCGGGTGTTGAGGATCAACCTCAGAGGTGGCTACGCGAATTCAGACGGAGCCGCTTTCTGCTGGGCAGAACCGGCCGGTATGGAAAATCAGCGCGAGTTGCATCGCCGCCGGAGTCGCACGGGTTGGGCAGGACTGCACGCGGCGATTTCCATTACGAAGGCGAGCCCCCACCTCACTGAAATTCATGCCGGCTGGCGTCCGGCCGCCGGTCGAGAATGCGGCGACATAACGCAAGCGCAGGATGCGATAACCAGACACTCTAGCGCTGTCGAAGTACCTGTCCTCGTTTGCTTGGATGAGGGGCGTCCTGTATGTGACAACGTGTTCTCATGCTCGCCCCGGACATGGGTAAGATCATGGGTAGTCGCGATCCGTAGTGGTGGGAGTCTTACCTGGCAAGGCGTTGCCGGCAGCAGATTAAGTCTGCTGCCTTCAGTCATCCCGTTTTCCTGCGAATCGGCGTGCTTGACGGCGCGCACTTGCGCCGCGGCGCCGGCGCTGCACAGCGGCCGTAAACGAGAAAACTTGATCGGGAAAAGCACTGAAAGTTTGCGAATTATTTCCCGGCTATAGTGGAACCACTGGAGGTAGGCGCGGCGCGTATTTGCCGATACCGACCAGGTAATGACTGTAGACGGGTGCTGCATGAAAAATAAAATCGAAATGACCGCCGGACCGATCTGGGGTGTGGCTGCAGGATTGCTTCTTGCCGCCGCAGGACTGAGTCTCGGCATCTTCCCGACGTCCCTGCATAGCTCGGGAACCGCAAACGACTTCATGGCGTCCGGCGCGACGATGCTGGGCATCTTCCTCGTCGTTTATTCCACGCACGAGTTACGAAGAAAGCGCGCGCACTGAGCGGTCGCGCGGCCGCTGTGATCCACGAAAAAGCGACTCGGGCCGGCGACGGCTCGGGAATGCGCTTGTCCTCTATGCGCACGAGCCGCACGGGATTCGTGCGGGCTACGACTTGCGGATTTCGTGGTTATAGACGAGTTCGACGATTCGCTTCGTCGGGATGCTCGCGCGTAGTTCGTCGACGCCGTCGACGGGAAACCACCTGCATTTCTCGATCTCGTTGTTCGCTTGCGGCGTCTGGTCCGGGCCGACTTCCGTGAAGAACACGTGATGTGCCTTCGCGATTCCGGTGAATTGCATCGAGTAAACGAGAGTCTGGCCGGTCATGCCGGTTTCTTCGCATAACTCGCGATGCGCCGCTTCGAGCGGCGTTTCCCCGCGCTTGATCGTGCCGCCCGGTGCCAAGGCGGCATCTGCCGGAACCGCTCGATCATAAGGAAACCGGTTATGTCCAGAGTGACTTGTGCGAGCACCGGGAACCGACGGGTTGAATCCGAGATGCAAAACAAACCCGAGCGATCGGCACCGAAATTGCACCGATAAGTCAAAGCTGCTCGCAGCGAGCGAATAACCCGCGAATCGGCTGGAAATGGAGCGCTTACAGGAGGATTCGCCCGGGTATAGGGGCGCATACTTGAGCCCCCAATAACCAGACCGGACACGGCGATGACTACCCTAAGCATGCAAGCGATCGTTTGCGGCAAGACCATTCAGGTAGCCCTGATGACCGACACCGCGACGGCCAGTATTTTCGTGATGGACAACGATGACGGTTCTCATCAGCCGCAGATCATGAGGGTCCGCCAGTACCTTGATGCGGGTATGACGGATGAGGACGTCGTCCGTCATGTATTGAATATCGTTGTGGCCTCGATCGAGCGGCGTGGCCAGCTATGGGCGCACTGAACTTCTTCTGAACGGTCGTCTGCACGGGTCGTGCGCTGCCGCGGTTTGCTCGGAAGAGATTCGGTAAGGATGGCGAAACGTACTCGATGCAGGTGTCATGCCTGCGATCGGATCGGAAGCAATCCGCGATCGCGTCCGCCGTCAGGGACAAGCGCACGCCAGCAGCGATCTGGCCGGCTTCGAGGCGCGTGACGATGCGGTTGCATACGCGACAAAGCGGGTGGAAGGATGGCTGGCCGGTCCAGGTTGAAGGCAAAGCTTGCCTGGGGCGAGTCTCAACGGAGTTCGCTCGCTTCGACCGGGCTTTGCGCGACATCGCCCGTCTTCGGGCCCGGTGTCGATGCAGCTTGCGGCGTCAGGATCATGCCCGATGCATTCGCTCCACCTTTTGCAAGCGGCAACGATACGGAAGGGCACACAAAGGCGATGAAGATCAGGACGACGGCGCAGCTTCGGTTCGAGTTTCGGATCTGGAGGCGCGCTACCGCCTGGGGTGTTTCATCTCCTCGGCTTCCATTGCCGCGTTTCGTTCCTCACTCGCGGAAACAGGTTCCATGGCCTCGTCGATCGAAGCCAATGCATACTCGCAGGCCAGCTTCGTTTCCTCGACGTCGGCGTCGGGCTCCTCGTCGTCGTTGACGGGAGGATCGAGCATGTCCTTGAGCATCGTCGCCAGCTCCGGGGTGTCCCATGGTTCGCCCCGTTGTTCTTTCTTCCTGATGTAGTGCCGGATTTCCGCATCCTGTTCGGGCGTCAGTGGAAGGTGCCGGAAGGTGCTGTTTGGGTTGGCGTCAGTCATGATGTTGCTCCGAAGTCCGGCATGAGCCCGGTTTGGCTGCTTCCCGGGATGCATGCCGGAAAAACGATATGGATGACGAACCGACTCGCGAGTGAGGCCGGGTCAAGGCGACTCGCGCGACGGCCGCCGCCGCGGATACTGCGTTCGCCGAGCTGTTCTGCAGCCTGCAATCCGGCATTCAAGATGTGTTGGGTCCCGAATTGATGTGCAACCGAATTCTCGGACGTGCGTGGCAGATTCTTATTTGCGGAAGTTCGGATCCCGGATTCGATCGAGGCGAGCGGAAAGCTCGGTGATCTGGTATTCAAGTACCTTATTGCGCTCAAATCGTGTCCGGAGTGTGTCGAGCTTGACTCGCCAATACGCCGGATCGCTCACTGGCGATCGGTTCGTGAAGGCGTCGTGTGTTTGCTCGAGCAGTCCGATCGCTCCCCTAATATGAGCCAGTTCGCGCTCCACATCGCAGTACCAGCTCATGTTTTTCGACTCCCGGTTATGGTTCACTTCTTGGCTTGCTGCACGGCGAGCGCGTTTGATTTCACTCGGAAAGCCGCCGTGCGGGCCAATTTCGAGCGATGTTGTCGTCAGTGCCCGCACGTAAAATCTCGACCACTGTGACGAAGCCGGCGGCGTCGTCATGCGGGCGGCCGTTCTGCGCCGGCACATGGGGACAAATGAGCGGGCAATATGCGATTCCACGATAGAGACGCACGCTCATGACGAGCTTCTGAACGTTCGATCGCGACGAATCGCGGGACGAACGCGTCCGGCCAGTATCGCCAGTGTGGCGCGACGGGGTAGGGCGAAAGGCGTAACGCTGCGTGCGAACGTGAGCGCGATGCAGCAAGAGTGGGAGATGGAGGGCGAGCAGTCGAACGGCTCACGAATGCCCTGATGAGTTCATCATACGCGCGTCGCCCTTCGGGTGGCCATCTTATTTCGGGCGACGCGGATTGCCCCTGGTGCGAGGCTGTGGCTGTCTGGCGCGGTCGGATTGAACCGGCTTGCGGGCTGGCCGACGCGGTGCCTGAAACACCGCGCGGTTGCCGCGCATTCCGTCCTTACTTCTTTTCCGGCAGGAACCAGTTCATCACGAGCGCGCAGATGCCGCCCGTTGCGACGCCCGATTCCAGTACGTTCTTCAGCGCGTGCGGCAGGCTGTTCAGAATGTCCGGCACCTGCGACACGCCGAGGCCGAGCGCCAGCGACACCGCGATGATCAGCAGCGCGCGGCGGTCGAGCTGGACGCCCGCGAGAATGTTGATGCCCGATGCGGCCACCGCGCCGAACATCACCATTGCCGCACCGCCGAGCACCGGCTCCGGCACGGCCTGCAGCACGCCGGCGACGACCGGGAACAGGCCGAGCACCACCAGCATCCCCGCGATCCAGATGCCGACATGGCGGCTCGCGACGCCGGTGATCTGGATCACGCCGTTGTTCTGCGCGAACACGGAGCTCGGGAACGTATTGAACACGCCGGCCAGCAGCGAGTTCGCGCCGTTGACGAGCACGCCGCCCTTGATTCGTTGCATCCACACCGGCCCTTCGACCGGCTCGTTCGAGATCTTGCTGGTGGCGGTGACGTCGCCGATCGCTTCGAGCGACGTGACGAGGTAGATGATCAGCATCGGCACGAACAGCGACCACGAGAAGCCGATGCCGAAATGCAGCGGTGTCGGGACCTGGAACAGCGCGGCCTGGTGCATGCCGGTGAAGTCGAGGCGGCCGAGGAACGCAGCCGCGAGGTAGCCGATCGCGAGCGCGATGACGAGCGCGGTGCTGCGCACCCAGACGATCGGCACGCGGTTCAGCAGGATGATCGTGCCGAGCACGAGACCGGACAGCGTCAGGTTCTCCGCGCTCGCGAACGTGCCCTTTGCCATCGCGCCAAAGCCGCCGCCCATGCTGATGAGGCCGACCTTGATCAGCGTGAGGCCGATCAGCAGCACGACGATGCCGGTGACGAGCGGCGTGATCAGGCGCTTCACGAACGGCAGGATGCGCGACACGCCCATCTCGACGAACGAACCGGCCATCACGACGCCGAAGATCGCGGCCATCACGGTCTCGACCGGCGTGCCCTGCTTGACCATCAGGCTGCCGCCCGCGATCAGCGGGCCGACGAAGTTGAAGCTGGTGCCCTGGACGATCAACAGGCCGGCGCCCAGCGGGCCGAAGCGCTTGCACTGGACGAAGGTGGCGATGCCGGAAATCACCAGCGACATCGACACGATCAGGGTCGTATCGCGGCTGGACACGCCGAGCGCCTGGCAGATCAGCAGGCCGGGCGTGACGATCGGCACGATGATCGCCAGCAGGTGCTGCAGCGCGGCGACGAAGGCGACCGTCGGCGCGGGCCGGTCGTTCGGGCCGTAGACGAGGTCGCGGGCCGATTCTGCGGCGGCGGCGCCGTGGGAGGCGGGTTGGGCGTGGGAGGCGGGTTGCATGGCGAGCGGGCCGGACAAGGTGGAAAGTGCGGCATTTTAGCCGAAGGGCCCGCCGGCGCCGCCGGGGCGCGCTGCAATGGCGGGGATTCGACGGCGCGGGGAAACGGCGACGGATCGGCGCCCGGGCGCCCGGGCGGCCGTGACCGTGGCAGCCGTCGGTCAGCGGGCCTGCCGCGACACGATTGCGGCTGACGTCATGGTCGCCGTTGTCGTCGCGCTGAACCCGGGCAGTTCCGGAATCCGCTGCTCCATGAACTGGAGGAACGTGCGGGTCCTGAGCGGCAGATACCGGCGCGACGCATACACGAGGTGCAGCGCATGCGGCGGAATCATGTCCCACTTCGGCAGCAGCCGGACGAGCCGCCCGGTGTCGATCAGGTCCTGAACGAGCCACGCCGGCGCGCTGCCCACTGCGTTCCCGGCCAGGAAGCATTCCCGCAGCGCGATCGAGCTGTTCACGCGATACCGCCCGTGTACCGGAACGGCGATTTTCTCGTCGCCCCGCACAAATTCCAGTTCGCTGCCGATGATGTCCGCGCGCGCGTATCCGACATACTCATGCTTCGCCAGGTCTTCCGGCCGGCGGATCCTCGGCGCCTGCGACACATACGCCGGCGCGGCCACCAGCAGACGCGGCGACGACGCGATGTTGCGCGCGATTACATCCGGCGGCAGCACGTGGCCGAGGCGAATGGCGACGTCGACGCCTTCCTCGACCAGATCGATCACGCGATCGGTCAAATGAAGCTCGACGTCGATTTCAGGCCACGCTGCGAGGAATTCGAGCATGAGCGCGTTCAGCCTCAGCTCGCCCAGCCCCAGCGGCGCGTTGACGACCAGCTTGCCGACCGGCCGCAGCGCTTGCCCGCGCACCTCGGCCACCGCGCTTTCGTATTCGTCGAGCACGCGCTTGCAGCGGTCGTAGAACCGCCGGCCTTCGTCGGTCGGCGCGAGGCTCGTCGTCGAGCGTTCGAGCAGGCGAACGCCCAGTTCCCGTTCGAACGCGGCGACGATCTTGCTGATCGTCGGCTGGCCGGTACCTTCCTCGCGAGCGATCGCCGAAAAATTGCCCAGCTCGATGGCGCGGACGAACACGCGCATGGATCGCAGCGAATCCATCTTATTCCTTTATGGAATGAACCCTATTCAAGTCTCCCACGTTCCGGCGCAATGGAGAATGACCTAACGTTCGCGAACCTTCAATCCCTGATGAGGAATCGACATGAACGAGGCACTGCAATCTTCGACACTGGACGGCGCGCACGTCGTGATATTCGGCGCGAGCTCCGGAATCGGCCTCGCGGCCGCAGCGGCCGCGAAGGCGAGGGGCGCCGCTGTCACGCTGGTCGGCCGGACCCGCGCGAAGCTCGAGGCCGCCGCGCTGGCGATCGGCGGCGCGCGCATCGCGGTGGCCGATATCGCTGACAGGCACGCGGTGCAGGCCATATTCGATGCGATGACGCGCGTCGATCACCTCGTCGTCACGGCCGGCCGGTTCATCGCCGGCAAGCTGGGCGAGACCGATCCCGATCATCTGCTCGCCGCGATACAGGAGCGCATTGCCGGGCCGGTCTACGCGATCCGGGCCGCGTTGCCGCTGATGCCCGCGACCGGCTCGATCGTGCTGACCGGCGGGCAACTGTCGGATCGTCCGTCCGCGCAAGGTACGTCCGTGATTGCCGCCGCCGTGCGTGGCGTCGAAGCGCTGGCGCAGTCGCTCGCGCTGGAACTGAAGCCGATTCGCGTCAACGTCGTCGCGCCCGGTTTCGTCGAGACGCCGCTTTACGACGCGTTCGGCCCGGAAGCGCGCGATGCGATCCTCGCGGGAGCCGCATCGGCGCTGCCGGGCGGCCGCGTCGGTCGCGCCGACGAAATCGGGGAGGCGATCGCATTCCTGCTGGGCAACGGCTTCATGAATGCCGAAATCCTGCACATCGACGGCGGCGGCCGGCTGGTCTGACCCGTGCGCGTCGCGCGGGCCGGCTTCGGGTACATGCGCGGCGTCAGCCGGCCGTGCGTGTTTTCGTGCTGCGTGCCGGTGTGCGTGGCGCGCGGGAATCCGGATACGCGCGCTGGCAGACCGCAATCACCGCGTCGCGCAGGCGGCGATGGACGGGATCGCCGTGATTGCGCGGATGCCATAGCGCGGCGACGAGGATCGCGGGCAGGCGGACCGGGATCTCGAAGCTGCGTAGCCCGAGGGCTTCCGTGAGCCCCGGTGTGAACGCGTTGCCGAGGCTCGAGCGCGGCACCAGCGCGATCAGGTCGGTGCTGGCCGCAACACGCATCGCATCGGGGTAGCCGGGGACGACGACGTGCACGGTCTGGCCCGGCCCGGATCGGTCGGTCGAATCGTCGGCCGGTCCGCCGAAATCGCCGAGCTGCGATGCGATCACGTGACGGCAGGCTGCGTAGCGCGCGGGCGTGATCCTGGCCGACGCGAACAGCGGATGTCCGGCGCGCGCCACCGCGACGTGCCAGTCGTGACCGAGCATGCGTGTGTGCAGCTCGGGCGCGTCGTCGCCGCGCTTGCCGATTTCCAGATCGACGGTGCCGTCGCGCAGCGCCTGCGGATCGCGGTCGGGCTTGGGCACGAAGCGGATGCGCACGTGCGGCGCGACTTCGCCGATCGCGGCGACCACCGGGCCGGACAGCATTTCCATGAACGACGCCGACGCGCGAATGGTGAACGTGGATGCGAGCGTCGCCATGTCCACGTCGGCCGTCGCCGGCCGCAGCACGGCGCGCGCGTCGCTCGCGATCGCATGCACGCGGTCGCGCAATGCGGCCGCGTGCGGCGTCGGCACGAGCTTGCGCCCGGCGCGCACGAGCAACGGGTCGCCGGTGGAGAGCCGCAGCCGCGTGAGCGTGCGGCTCATGGCGGACGTGCTCAGGCCAAGCCGGCGCGCCGCGCCCGTCACGCTGCTTTCCGACAGCAGCGCGTCGAGCGCCGTAACGAGATTCAGGTCGATGTCTTCCATGCGGACAGGATACGCCACTGCGCGGTCTGGCATGGCGTTCAATGCAACTATCGATTGCATCTGGTGCGTCTGGTGCATGGTCCGGTGCGCGCCTATAGTGGGCGCATCGTGAAACCCGGCAAAGGCGGCAACCATGCAATCGACCATATCGAACCCCAACGCACCCTCGATCCTGCTCGTCGCGGCTTCGCGCGGCCTCGGGCTTGCGATGGCGGAGCAATTCCTGAACAAGGGCTGGAACGTAACGGGCACCGTGCGTGAAGGATCGGGACGCACGAAGCTGCACGACCTGGCGGACCGCTTCGACGGCCGGCTCGGGATCGATACGCTCGACATCTGCGAGCCGGCGCAACTGGCGGCGCTGCGCGAGCGCCTGTCGGGCAGGCGCTTCGACGTGCTGTTCGTGAATGCGGGGACGACCAACGACCCGAACGAAACGATCGGCGAAGTGACGACCGACGAATTCGTGCGCGTGATGATTACGAATGCGCTTGCACCGATGCGCGTGATCGAGGCGTTGCAGGATCTCGTGACCGCGCACGGCCTGATCGGCGCGATGTCGTCGGGGCAGGGCAGCGTCGCGAACAACGTCAGCGGGATGCGCGAGGTCTATCGCGGCAGCAAGGCCGCGCTGAACCAGTTCATGCGCAGCTTCGCGGCGCGCCAGGCCGACACGCCGCGCGCGCTGGCGCTGATGGCGCCCGGCTGGGTCCGCACGGAGCTGGGCGGGCCCGATGCGCGCCTGACCATCGACGAGAGCGTGCCGAGCCTCGTCGACGTGCTGATCGCGAAGCGGGGGCGCCCCGGGCTCGAATACCTCGACTATCTGGGGCGGACGGTGCCGTGGTAGTCGTCGGCGTGTCGGTGGGCGGATGGTTACGAACCGACGCGTCGTGAATATGCAGCGAGATTCGACATGTTTTTCGCAGTTCGGTCACGGCGCTGCGAAGGTATTGCCGATTCAATACAATGCGACGACGAGTCAGTGACACGGTGTCGCGCCATCGCGTTTGAATCCCTCCGGTTCGCAGCGGATTGCGTGCGCCCCCGTCGCGACGGGCGTTTGTCGAACACGGAGCACCGCATGAACGAACCCTACCTCCAGGTCATCGCGCATTACTTCGCGAAGCCCGGCAACGGCGACCGCGTGATCGAACTGCTCGCGGAGCTCGCGCCCGCGACGCGCGCCGAGCCGAAGAATCTCGACTATGCGTATTTCCGGTCACCGGAAGATCCCGACCACATCGTGATCCTCGAGCGTTACCGCGACGCGGACGGCCTCGACGCGCATCGGGAAACGCCGCATTTCCAGCGCATCGGTGTCGGGGCGATCATTCCGTTGCTCGATCGCCGCGACGTGTCGCGCTACATGGTGCAGCCGGACACCGGCACGGCGACGCCACCGGGAGGCACTCGATGAACCCGTTTCAATTCCGTACCGTTCCGACGCAGATCGTCGATTTCGGCGCCGCGCGCCGGCTCGGCGCGTTGTTGCGCGAACGCTTTCCGGCGCTCGTGCGGCTGTGCGTCGTCACCGATGCGTTCCTGCATCGCAGCGGCGTGCTTGCGCCCGCGCTGGAGAGCCTTGCCGCGCACGGCTGGCAGGTCACCGTGATCGACGACGTGATCGCCGATCCGCCCGAGCATGTGGTGCTCGAAGCGACCGCGCGGGCCGTCGCGGCCGATGCCGAGATCGTGCTCGGCCTGGGCGGCGGTTCGTCGATGGACGTCGCGAAGCTGATCGCGGTGCTTGCGCCGGGGCAGCAGGCGCTGGCCGACATGTACGGCGTCGACAAGGTCGCGAGCGCGCGGCTGCCGCTCGTGCAGATGCCGACTACGGCCGGCACGGGCTCCGAAGTGACGGCCGTATCGATCGTCACGGTCGGCGAGGCGCGCAAGATGGGCGTCGTGTCGCCGCACCTGTTCGCGGACGTCGCGATCCTCGATGCCGAGCTGACGCTCGGCCTGCCGCGTGCGGCGACGGCCGCGACGGGCATCGACGCGATGGTGCATGCGATCGAAGCCTATACGTCCGCGCGGCTGAAGAATCCGGTGTCCGACATGCTGGCCGTGCACGCGCTGACGCTGCTGTCGCGCAACCTGCTCGCGGCCTGCGACGACGGCCGCAACCGCCACGCGCGCGAGTCGATGCTGGTCGGCGCGATGTTCGCCGGGCAGGCGTTCGCGAATGCGCCGGTCGCGGCCGTGCATGCGCTGGCCTATCCGGTCGGCGGGATCTTCCACGTGCCGCACGGGCTGTCGAATGCGCTCGTGCTGCCGCACGTGCTGCGCTTCAACGCGCCGGCCGCCGCGCCGCTGTACGCGGAACTCGCGGCGATCGTCGCGCCGTCGGCGACGGGCAGCGACGAAGCGAGAACGCATGCGCTGATCGCGGAGATCGACCGGCTGATCGTCGCGACGGGCATCCCGCGCACGCTGCGCGAAGTCGGTATCGGCGAGGGCGACCTGCCGAGGATGGCGTCGGACGCGATGCTGCAGACGCGCCTGCTCGTGAACAATCCGCGCGAGGTGACGGAGGCCGACGCGCTGGCGATCTATCGGCAGGCGTGGTGATGCGGCGGACGGGCGCAACGCCCGTCACGATACGCGTGCGGCCTGCCGCGCGGGCCACGTCGGGAAACATGCGCACGCCAGCGCGACGGCCGCGTGCCGGCATCCGGCCCACGGCGAGACGCGCAGCATCGCATCGTGTTCGATGAGCACGCCGCCAAACGCCGAACGCCGAACCGAGCGCGACGCCCGCATGCATCGCCAACACGTTGATGCCGACGCTCGCATCGGCCAGCGGCGACGCGCCACGGATCAGGTAGTTCTGCACGATCGGCGCGATGGAGACGAGCTGCGCGCTCAGGCCAGCGACGCGCTCGGGTGGTCGGCCACCACGTACGCCGATGCCTGCTTCGTGCCGTCCGGTTTCGTCTGCAGGTAGACGCCCTGAATCTCCGGCTCGAAACCCGGCAGCGCGTTGATCCCGGCTTCGAGCGCGCGGAAGTAGTCGAGCGCCGGGCCGCCCCACGCTTCGCCGGGCACCACGCAGAAGATGCCGGGCGGATAGGGCAGCGCGCCTTCGGTCGCGATCCGGCCTTCGATGCGATCGAGCGTGACGAGCTCGACGTTGTTGCGGATCAGCTCGGCATTCGCGGCCTGCGGCAGCATCGCCTGCTTCGGGAACTGCGCGCGCCGGAACATCTGCTTCTGCAGATGCTTCATGTCGTGGCTGCGGTAGAAATCGTGCATGCGCTGGCACAACTGCCGCAGGCGCATGCTGCCGTACAGCTCCGGATGCGCTTCGCACAGCGATGGAATTGCTTCGCGCAGCGGCGTGTCCTGGTCGAGATGGCGTTCGAACTGCGCGAGGTGCGCGACCAGATGCTGCAGCTTGCCGAAGCTCTCCGACGGCGTGAGCAGGAACAGGATCGTGTACAGGTCGGCCTTCTCGGGCACGACGCCGTGCTCGCGCAGGTAGCGCGCGAGGATCGGCGCCGGCGCGCCGAACGGCGCGTATTCGTGCGTGTCGCGATCGATGCCGGGCGTCGTCAGCAGCAGCTTGCATGGATCGACGAAGTACTGGTCGTTCGCATAGCCTTCGAAGCCGTGCCACGTGTCGGCCGGATGGAAGCGGAAGAAGCGCAGGTCGTCGACGATCTGCTCGGTCGGGTAGTCGGCCCACGGGCGGCCGTCGACATGCTGCGGAACGAACGGGCGGATCTGGCGGCAGGTCTTCAGCAGCAGCTTGCGTGCATCGACGCCGTGCGCGACGCAGTCGCGCCACAGTCGTTTGCCGGCCGGGCCCGCATGCATCTGCGCGTTGACGTCGAGCGCCGCGAACATCGGGTAGAACGGGCTCGTCGACGCATGGATCATGTACGCGTTGTTGAAGCGCCGGTGATCGCAGAAGCGCTTCTGCCCTTCGATATGGCTGTCCTTCTTGTGGATCTGCGACGTCTGCGAGAAGCCGGCCTGCTGCTTGTGCACCGACTGCGTGACGAAGATGCCGGGATCGTCGGGGCCGAGCGTCAGCATCAGCGGCGAGCAGTCCTGCATCATCGGGATGAACTGCTCGTAGCCGACCCACGCCGAATCGAACAGGATGTAGTCGCACAGATGCCCGATCCGGTCGACGATTTCCCGCGCGTTGTAGATCGTGCCGTCGTAGGTGCCGAGCTGGATCACCGCGAGCCGGAACGGGCGCGGCAGGTCGGCGCGCTCGGGCGCGACGTCGCGGATCGCGTCGCGAATGCGCGCTTCGCCGAGCGCCGCGCTGTCGACGCCGCCGATGAGGCCCCACGCGTTGCGCGCGGTTTCGAGGTAGACCGGCCGCGCGCCGGACACCACGAGCGCGCCGAGGTGCACCGACTTGTGGTTGTTGCGATCGAACAGCACGAGATCGTCGGGCGCGAGCAGCGCGCTCGTGACGACCTTGTTCGACGTCGACGTGCCGTTCAGCACGAACCAGGTCTTGTCGGCGTTGTAGATCCGCGCGGCGTTGCGCTGCGCTTCCAGCGCGGGGCCTTCGTGGATCAGCAGATCGCCGAGCCGGACGTCCGCGTTGCAGAGGTCGGCGCGAAACAGCGTCTCGCCGAAGAAGTCGACGAACATCCGGCCGAGCGGATGATTCGAGAAGAACTGGCCGCCCTGGTGGCCGGGGCAGTCGAACTCGACGTAGCCGCGCTGCACGTATTCGCGCATGACCTTGAAGAACGGCGGCAGCAGGTTCTCGCTGTAGATATCGGCGGCGGCTGAAATCTGCCGGCCGTAATAGTGGCGGCTGCCATGCCCGAGCTGGATCACGCCGCTCGCGCTCGGCAGGACCGACGGCGGCACTTCCTGGTCGGGCTCGACCGCGACGAAGAACGGAATCGCGAAGCCGGTTCTTTCGACCGTTTTCAGGATTTTCTGCGCCGCATCGATTCCGACGACGATTGCCGCGATATTCGTGAAATCGGTCTGAAATACGTCGACCTGTTCGTGCGTGGTGAGAAAGGCGCCAATCAGCGCCGGCTCGACTGCGATTTTCAACAGGCTCACGCGAACTCTCCGGTAAATGTGCGGAAACGGGAGCCGAATTCGTGCCGATGCGTCATTCGACACGCGCTGCAGCCGATTGAAACGCTTCCGCGAATGCTGAATGCCGATGCGCGCCGCAGAAGCAGCTTTGCGCAGCGAGGCACGGCTGCCGCCGGTCAGTGCGCGACGCAGCCGATCGTAGCAACAAAATCCGGCGAATTCAATCGACCGGAAACGGCAATTTCATTGAAAGATGAGAAGGATCAAATAAGCAGGAATTGGCGTGCTGAAGTGCACATAAAAATGATCCAATTATGAAATCCGATTTGAAAGGGATCGACGGTTTCGCCGAATCGTCGGCTTTTCATCGAAAGGCATCCATGGCATAGGCGGCATCCGAATCGGATGGCGAATCAAACCGGAATGACGAGCGTCTCATGTCGCCGACCGTGGCCTGCTGTCCGCGTGCTCGTGAGACGAACAACACCAACGAAGCATCGGAACAGCGAGGGCAACATCATGAATACATCCGCCGGCGGCATTCGTCGTCTCGGCATGCGTGCGCTGCTGGTCGACGACGAAATCACGCAGGAAACGGCGACCGGACGCGCGGTCCGCACACTGAGCACGGAGCTCGCGCAACGCGACATCGACGTGCTCACGGCGACGTCCGCCGACGATGCGATCATGCTGATCCGTTCCGATCCGTCGATCCAGTGCGTGCTGCTCGACTGGGATCTCGGCGTGGACGGCCACGGGCCGTCGGAGGCGGTGGTCGAAGCGATCCGGCATCGCAATGCCAACGTGCCGATCTTCCTGTTGGCCGACCGCAGCGTCGCGTCGTCGGTGCCGTCCACGGTCATGGGCCAGGTCGACGATTTCGTGTGGCTGCTCGAGGATACGGCCGATTTCATCGGCGGGCGCATCCACGCGGCGATCGAACGCTATCGCTCGACCGTGCTGCCGCCGATGTTCGGCGCGCTCGCGAAGTTCTCTCGCGTCTACGAATACTCGTGGCATACGCCCGGCCACACGGGCGGCACGGGCTTCCTGAAGTCGCCGGTCGGCCGCGCGTTCTTCGAATACTTCGGCGAATCGCTGTTCCGCTCCGACCTGTCGATCTCGGTCGGCGAACTCGGCTCGCTGCTCGACCACTCGGGCCCGATCGGCGAAAGCGAGCGCTACGCGGCGCGCGTGTTCGGCGCGCATCGCACGTATCACGTGACGAACGGCTCGTCGACGTCGAACCGGATCATTCTGATGGCGAGCGTGAGCCGCGACCAGATCGCGCTGTGCGATCGCAACTGCCACAAGTCGGCCGAGCATGCGATGACGATGTCGGGCGCGATCCCGACTTACCTGGTACCGACGCGCAACCGCTACGGGATCATCGGGCCGATCGCGTCCGAGCGCCTCACGCAGGCGGCGATCCGCGAGGCGATCGCATCGAACCCGCTCGCGGCCGGGCTTGCCGATCGCCAGCCGAAGCACGCGATCGTCACGAACTCGACTTACGACGGCCTCTGCTACAACGTCACGCGCGTCGAAGAACTGCTCGGCGCGAGCGTCGACCGCCTGCACTTCGACGAAGCGTGGTACGGCTACGCGCGCTTCAATCCGATCTACCGCGACCGCCATGCGATGCACGGCGATCCGCGCGACCATCGTGCGGACCGGCCCACGGTGTTCGCGACGCAGTCGACGCACAAGCTGCTGACCGCGCTGTCGCAAGCGTCGTACATCCATGTGCGCGATGGCCGCAGCCCGATTCCGCATGGTCAGTTTAACGAAACGTTCATGATGCACGCGTCGACGTCGCCGAACTACGCGATCATCGCGTCGAACGACGTCGCGGCCGCGATGATGGACGGCCCCGGCGGCGAAGCGCTGACGCACGAGTCGGTCGAGGAGGCCGTCGCGTTCCGGCAGATGATCGCGCGGATGAACAACGAGTTCGACGCGAAGGGCGACTGGTTCTTCGAATGCTGGCAGCCCGACACCGTGCTCGAGGCACGCACGGGCCGCACGCTGCCGTTCCACGATGCGCCGCCCGAGCTGCTCGCGAGCGATCCGTCGTGCTGGGTGCTGCGCCCCGGCGCGCAATGGCACGGCTTCGGCAATATCGAGGACGGCTACTGCATGCTCGATCCGATCAAGGTGTCGATCGTCACGCCGGGCGTCGCGCCGGCCGGCGGCCTGATGCCGGTCGGCATTCCGGCGAGCGTCGTCACGGCCTATCTCGATGCGCGCGGGATCGTCGTCGAGAAGACGACCGACTTCACGATCCTGTTCCTGTTCTCGATCGGCATCACGAAGGGCAAGTGGGGCTCGCTCGTCAGCGCGCTGTGCGACTTCAAGCGCGACTACGACGCGAACCTGCCGCTCGACATGGCGATTCCGTCGCTCGCGAAGGAGCACGGCGCGCGCTATGCGGGCATGGGGCTGAAGGACCTGGCCGACACGATGTTCGCGGCGATGGAGCAGCTCGGCACGACGCGGCTGATGTCGGAGGCGTTCTCGATCCTGCCGCAGCCGGAGATGAGCCCGGTGCGCGCATACGAGCATCTCGTGCAGGGCCGCGTCGAGCAGGTCACGCTCGACGAGCTGGCCGGGCGCACGGTCGCCACCGGCGTCGTGCCGTATCCGCCGGGCATTCCGCTGCTGATGCCGGGCGAGAACGCGGGGCCGGCAGGCGGCCCGGTGCTCGGCTACCTGAAGGCGCTCGAAGCGTACGACCGGCGCTTTCCGGGCTTCGCGCACGATACGCACGGCGTGGAAGTCGAGGACGGCACGTACTGCGTGTACTGCCTGACGGCATGAGCGGGCGGCCGGACGCACGAGCGACCGGCCGCGCGGCGGCATCACATCGAAGGATCGAGATCATGGAAAACGCAGCACGCATGTCCGCCGCGGCCCCGGCGGCCGCGGCGAAGAACCGGATGAACGTCTGGCAGCTCACCATCCTCACGGCGGTCAACATGATGGGCTCCGGCATCATCCTGCTGCCGGCGAAGCTCGCGCAGGTCGGCACGATCTCGCTGCTGTCGTGGATCGTCACGGCCGGCGGCTCGCTCGCGCTGGCCTACGCGTTCGCGCGCTGCGGGATGTTGAGCCGCAAGCCGGGCGGGATGGGCGGCTACGCGGAATACGCGTTCGGCAAGGCCGGCAACTACATGGCGAACTACACGTACGGGCTGTCGCTCGTGATCGCCAACGTCGCGATCGGCGTCACGGCGGTCGGCTACGGCACCGTGCTGTTCGGCGCGACGCTGTCGCCGCTGCAGACAGGCCTGTGGACGATCCTCCTGCTCGTGCTCACGACGGTCGCGAACTTCGGCGGCTCGCGCATCACCGGCCGGATCGGTGCGGTGACCGTATGGGGCGTGATCATTCCGGTCGTCATCGTGTCGCTGATCGGCTGGTTCTGGTTCAGCGGCGCAACCTGGGGCGCTGCGTGGAATCCGCACGACATGCCGTTCGGGCCGGCCGTCGGCAGTTCGATCGCGGTGACGCTGTGGGCGTTCCTCGGGCTCGAATCGGCATGCGCGAACTCGGATGCGGTGGAGAACCCGGAACGCAACGTGCCGATCGCCGTGCTCGGCGGCACGATCGCATCGGCGATCTTCTACATCGTGTCGACCAACGTGATCGCTGGGATCGTGCCGAACGCGATCCTAGCGAAGTCGAACGCGCCGTTCGGCATCGCGTTCGCGACGATGTTCACGCCGACGGTCGGCACGATCGTCACCGCGCTGATGGTGATCGCGTGCATCGGCTCGCTGCTCGGCTGGCAGTTCACGGTCGCGCAGGTGTTCAAGAGCTCGGCGGACGTCGGCTATTTCCTGCCGGTGTTCGCGCGTGCGACGCGCACGGGCACGCCGATCGTCGGCATGGTGATCCTGCTCGTCGCGCAGGTCGCGCTGGCGCTGATGACGATCAGCCCGGAGCTGAGCAGCCAGTTCCAGAAGATCGTCGATCTCGCGGTCGTCACGAACCTCGTGCCGTACGTGATGTCGATGGCCGCGCTGATCACGATCCAGAAGGTCGCGAACGTGCCGCCGGCCAAGGCGCTGGTGACGAACGTGATCGCGATGGTCGCGACCGCGTACAGCTTCTATGCGCTGTTCAACTCGGGCGAGCAGGCGCTGATGCTCGGCGCCCTGTGCGTGTTCCTGGGCTGGACGCTGTTCGGGTTCGTCAGCGCGCGCTTCTACCAGATGGAAGTCGACGCGCACGTGAAGGAGCCGGGGAAGTCGTTGCAGGCGTGAGGGCGGGCGCAATCCGTATCGCCGGAGGTCGGTTGCCGAAGCCGCGTGTGTTCATCGACGCGATGAGCGAAAATCGGCATTCGCGCGACCGACAGGAGACGGCGACATGACGCAACAGGATGAAGCGATGCGCACGCGATGCGTCGCATGGCAGATCGTGCAGACGTGGCAGGCGGCCGAATGGTGCCGGCTCGCGGAGACGCGAACGGGAGTCGATCTGTCGGGTTCGGTATCGGGCGCGATCGACGGCGTGCCGTTTCGCATCGACTATGCGATCGCATGCGGTGCCGACTGGCTCACGCGCTCGGCGCGCGTGACACGCTGGCTCGGCACGTTGCCGCCGCAACGGTTGGACCTCGGATGCGACGGCGGGCGCTGGACGATCGACGGCGCCGACGCGCCGCTGCTCGCGGGCGCGACCGACATCGACCTCGGTTTCAGCCCGTCGACCAATATGCTGCCGATCCGGCGGCTGGCGCTGGCCGTCGGCGACGCTGCGACGATCCATACCGCATGGCTGCGCTTTCCGGATTTCGCCATCGTGCGCGGCGAGCAGCGTTATACGCATACGGCGCCACACGTGTATCGCTACGAGAGCGGCACCTATGCGGCCGATATCGCGATCGACGAAGCCGGCCTCGTCATCGACTACGACGAATGGCGGCGCATCGGCGCGGCGCCTGCGCCGTAACGCGTCGCGTCGTGCTTCGGCAGCGCATCAGCGCGCGCTGGCGACCGTCAGCTTGCCGGGAATCAGCTTCAGCGTGCTGAACGTGTCGGCGATGTTCTGCTGATACGCGACCGTCGCGTCGGTGATCGGCTGCACGCCGTAGCCGGCGCGCTTGAGCGCGACTTCGAGCGTCGGCGCGTCGAGGCCGACGAGCGGCGACAGTTGCGCGGCGACGTCGGGCGTGTGGTCGCGCGCCCAGCGATCGACCGCGTCGACTTCGTCGAGCAGCGCGCGCAGCACCTGCGGGTGAGCGGCCGCGTACTTGCGCGCGGCGAGGTAGTACTGCGTGTTGCGCACGAGCCCTTCGCCGTTCGCGATCACGCGCGCGCCGAGCTGCCGTTCGGCGGCCGCCAGATACGGATCCCAGATCACCCACGCATCGACGCTGCGCTGCACGAACGCGGCGCGCGCGTCGGCGGGCGTCAGGTAGATCGGCTGGATGTCCGCATACGCGAGGCCCGCGTGTTCGAGCGCCTTCACGAGCAGGTAGTGGACGTTCGAGCCCTTGTTGAACGCGACCTTCTTGCCGCGCAACTGCGCAACGTTGCGGATCGGCGAATCGGGCAGCACGACGATCGCTTCGCCCTGCGGCGCGGGCGGCTCGTTGCCGATATAGACGAAATCGACACCAGCCGCCTGCGCGAAGATCGGCGGCGTTTCGCCGACCGTGCCGACGTCGATCGCGCCGGCGTTCAGCCCTTCGAGCAGTTGCGGGCCGGCCGGGAATTCGAGCCATTGCACCGCGACGCCCTGGCTGGCGAGGCGCTTCTCGAGCGTGCCGCGTGCCTTCAGCACGACGAAGTTGCCGTATTTCTGGAACCCGATGCGCAGCCGCGTGCCGTTGCCCTGGGCCCGTGCGGGCAGGGTCGCGAGCGGCCCGAGCGCGAGTCCGGCAAGCCCGGCGGCCGCACCGTGCAGCCATTGGCGGCGGCGCGGGTTCGCCGGGGTCGTTTCAACGTCTGCGTGCGGTGTGTCGCTCATCGGGGTGTCCTGCGTGCGGGTTCACGGGTCGCGCGCAAAGGCGGCGCGGCCGGCGCAGGACGGGGCCGGATGCGGGCGATGCTCGCAACGGGCCGGCCCGCGCCGGATTCAGGACGATACGGCCGCGCGGGCCGGCGGCCAACCAATGAATGCGCATATGCAAATCAGCGGCGCTCAGGCTGCGTCGGCGGCGCTTTCCTCGATCGAATCGACGCGGTCCGGATAGAACGCGAGGTGCCCGCGAATCGCTTCGACGGCCGGATACGGATGCTCGTAGGTCCACACCGCGTTGGTCGCGCGTGCGCCGCCGGCCGGGATCGAGTAGTACGCGCAGTCGCCCTTGTACGGGCAGTATGTCGCGTGGTCGGTGCGTCGCAGCAGCGACACGTCGGCGTCTTCGCGCGGGATGTAGAGCACGGCCGGATAGCTGGCCTCGCGCAGCGCCAGCGCGCGGCGCGTATCGGCGACGACCTTGCCGGCCACCGTGACCACCACGCGCGACGGATGCGGCTCGATCGCGATCGGATGATCGGGGCCCGGCGACTTCACGGGACGAGAGGGCGTATCGGAGCTGATCGACATCGTGGGTCCTCCAGGAATTGGCGGCGCGGCGTCGCCGGGCGGATCCCGGCGCGCCTCTGCCGGCGTTTGCCAGCCGATACGATGCGCCAATTCCGGAGAATCTGCAGGGGGCCGGAAGGCGGTGGCGCGGCAAGGCTGCCGGGCGATGTCCCGGCGCTTGCGCGGACATATTCACGCACGGACAGCGGGATGCACCCGCGGCGATAAGCAACGCCGAATTAATTGGTAAGCGATCGGCGGGAGGCGCGCGAAGATCGGCCGTCGTCATTCGCATGACTTACTCCTCCATTCCGCCACCATGAAGCATTCTTTCGTTTCGTCAGCCGGGCGCCGCGCACGTCGCGCCCCGCATGCCGTTGTCGCACTTCGTTGCATGGCCGCGTCGCTGCTGCTCGCCGGCGCGGCCATGCAGGCGCTCGCCGCGCCGGCCGGCAAGACGCTCGTGTACTGCAGCGAAGGCAGCCCGGCCGGCTTCGATCCGGGCCAGCACACGACGAGCACCGATTTCGACGCGAGCACGTACACGATCTACAACGGGCTCGTGCAGTTCAGGCGCGGCACGCTCGATCTCGAACCGTCGCTCGCGACGAGCTGGGACGTGTCGCCCGATCAGCGCACGATCACGTTTCACCTGCGGCATGGCGTGAAATTCCAGACGACTGCATGGTTCAAGCCGACGCGGCCGTTCCAGGCCGACGACGTCGTGTTTACGTTCCGCCGGATGCTCGATCCCGACGATCCATTCCGCAAGGCCTACCCGGTCAGCTTCCCGTACTTCAGCGATCTCGGCTTCGACCGCAACGTCGAGCGCATCGAGAAGGTCGACGACTACACGGTGCGCTTCGTGCTGAAGACGCCCGACGTCGTGTTCGTGCGCAACCTCGCGATGGCGTTCGCGTCGGTGCTGTCGGCCGAATATGCGTCGCAGCTCGCGGCGCGCCATCGCGAGGCCGACATCAACCAGTTCCCGGTCGGCACCGGGCCGTTCCTGCTGCGCACGTATCAGAAGGATGCGCTGATCCGCTACGAAGCGAACCCCGACTACTGGAAGCCGGACGACGTGAAGCTCGCGCGGCTCGTGTTCGCGATCACGCCCGATCCGGCCGCGCGCCTGCAGAAGCTGGTGGCCGGCGAGTGCCAGGTATCGGCGTTCCCGCGGCCGGCCGATCTCGACACGGTGCGGCGCGACCCGAAGCTGGAGCTGTTCTCGGGAACGGGCTTCAACGTCGGTTTCGTCGCGTACAACACGCAGCATGCGCCGCTCGATCGCGTCGACGTGCGGCGCGCGCTCGACATCGCGATCGACAAGACGGCGATCGTGAAGACCGTCTTCAACGGCGACGCGAAGATCGCGACGAACCCGATGCCGCCCGCGCAATGGTCGTACAACCCGCGCCTGAAGGATGCGCCGCGCGATCCGGCCGCCGCGAAGGCGCTGCTCGCGCAGGCCGGTTTCCCGAACGGCTTCGACCTGACGCTGTGGGCGATGCCGGTGCAGCGCCCGTACAACCCGAATGCGCAGTTGATGGCGCAACTGATCCAGCAGGACTGGGCGAAGATCGGCGTGCGCGCGAAGATCGTCAGCTACGAGTGGGGCGAATACAACCGCCGCGCGAAGCACGACGGGCAGCACGACGCGATCCTGTACGGCTGGTCGGGCGACAACGGCGATCCCGACAACTGGCTCGGCACGCTGCTCGGCTGCGACGCGGTGCACGGCAGCAACCTCGCGAAGTGGTGCAATCAGGATTTCGAAAAGCTGGTGAGCGCGGCGCGCTCGAATGCGGACGTCGCGAAGCGCACGGCGCTGTACGAACAGGCGCAGGTGGTGTTTAAGGACCAGGTGCCGTTCACGCCGATCGCAACGTCGATCGTGTCGCTGCCGGTGTCGAAACGTGTGCACGGGCTGACGTTCTCGCCGCTCGGCGGGCACCGGTTCGACGGCGTGTGGCTGGATTGACGGAGATCGATGGACGAAGGGCCGGCGCGCTCGCGCGCGCCGGTGCCGGTTGCGATCAGTTGAGCGCGACGGCCGCCGCCGTTTCGACCGGCGAGCCTTCGAGTGCGACCGATGGCCGGCCGTCGGGGCCGACCGGCACGTCGCCGGTGAGCGTCGTACGGTAGAGCTGGCGGTCGAAGTCGAGATCGAAGATGTCGACCGGCGCGAGGTGCGCGGTCGCGCGGTTGTCCCAGAACGCGATGCTGCGCGGTTCCCATTTGAAGCGGATCGTGAATTCCGGCCGAGTCACGTGTTCCCACAGCAGTTCGAGCAGCGCCTGGCTCTCGCGCGGCGTCAGCCCGACGATCGATTTCAGGAAGCTCGGGCTCACGTACAGCGCGCGTTCGCCGGTCTCCGGATGCACGCGCACGAGCGGATGCTCGGTCACGAGCGGGCGGCGTTCGACCGCGTCGTCGAACGCGCCGGTGGCGCGCGCACCGGCCGGCGGCGTGAAGCGGTGGATGCCGCGCAAGCCGTCGACGAAACCGCGCAGCGGCTCGGACAGCGTTTCATACGCGCGGACGAGATTGGTCCAGTGCGTGTCGCCGCCGTACGGCGGGATCGTCGCGCCGCGCAGGATCGACGCCCACGGCGGGTTCACGGCGGCCGTCACGTCGGTGTGCCAGCCCGTCCACGGCCGGCGCACCGGTTCGCCTTCGAAGCGCGTCGCCTTGCGGTGCTTCGCGATCGAATAGACGGCCGGATGGCCGTCGACGTGCCCGAACACCGGGTGGCCGACCGTCGGCTCGCCGAACTGCGCGGAGAACGCGACGTGCTGGTCGTGCGTGAGGAATTGTTCGCGGAAGAAAATGACGCGCCATTTCAGCAGCGCGGTGCGGATGGCCGCGATCTGCGGTGTGGTCAACGGTTGCGTGAGGTCGACGCCACGTATTTCCGCGCCGATATGGGCGGACAGCGGGATCACGTCGACCGGCTGGGCGGCGGGTTCGGGTAGGGCGCTCATGCGACGCTCCTGGCGGAAGTGAACGGGGCGGATGGCCGACATCGTTGCGCGTGCAAGCGTCGATGCGGTGGCGGGAGGTTCATGGTGGAATGTCCGGTGGCGAATGGAGCGGAACGCGCGGCGGCGCGCACGGAACGGCGCCGCCGCGGTACGCGGACGTTATTGCAGCGTCGCGCCCGGCCCCTTCAGCACGACGCTCCGGCGGCCGTCGATGCCGACCGGCACGTCGCCGTGAACGGTCGCTCGGCGCACGACGCGGCGCGCAGCGCCGTAGTCGTTGATCGCGTAGTGCTGCGTCGCGCGGTTGTCCCAGATCGCGACGTCGCCTTCCTGCCAGTTCCAGCGCACGGTGTTCTCGAGGCGCGTCACGTGCTCGTGGAAGACCTGCAGCAGGTGCGCGGAGTCCTGCGCCGACAGCCCCTTGAGCCGCTGCACGAAGTGCCCGAGCACGAGCGTGCGTTCGCCGGTTTCCGGATGCACGCGCACGACCGGATGCTCGGTTTCGTAGACGGTCGACGTGAACACTTCGCGGTAGCGCTTCAGTTGCGTGTCGTCGGCATGCACGTGCGTCGACGCGTAGTCGTATGCGTTCGTATGGATCGCCCACAGCGTGTCGGCGAGCGCGCGCAGCGGGTCGGGAAGATGCGCGTACGCGGCGGCCGTGTTGGCCCATACCGTATCGCCGCCGAACGGCGGAATCACGACCGCGCGCAGGATCGAGATCTTCGGGTATGCGTCGACGAACGTGACGTCGGTGTGCCACGAATTCGCCCGGGCGCCGTGCGCGGAATCGAGTTCGAGCAGATGCGCGCTGCCGTCGACGGACGGCACGGTCGGATGTGCGACCGTGTCGCCGAAGCGGCGCGCGAACGCTTCCTGCGCGGTGTCGTCGAGATGGTGCTGGCCACGGAAGAACAGCACCTTGTGGCGCAGCAGCGCGGCCTGGATCGCGTCGAACGTCGCGTCGTCGAGCGTGGCCGACAGCCGCACGCCGGCGATCTCGGCGCCGATCCGGCCGGCAACCTGGCGAAGCTGGAGCGGGGCGGCGGCCGTGCGCGGCGCGGCGTGCGAAGCATGCGAAGACGGGTGGGCGGCGTGCTGGACTTCGGACATCGGGAGTCTCCTGGAGTCGGGTCGGTCGAGTCTCCATTCAAGCAGGGCGCGCGCGGAACCGGAACCGATGAATCGTCACAACCTTAGCGTGCGTGCTGCGATGATCGATATGTGTCGTCATGCTGAGCAATGCGGTCGCGACACGTGTCTACCACGCAAGCCGGAATTCACCGATCCGGTGCGCGTGCGGCGTGTCGATGCGCTTGCCGCCCGTGCCGTCGTCGCGCGGCGGGTCGCCATCGTCGAAATCGGCGAGCACCGTATCGCGCAACCGCACGAATTCCGGCGAATCGCGCCGGCGCGGCCGCGGCAGCGCGACATCGACGATGCGTTCGATGCGGCCCGGGCGCGGCGCCATCGTGACGACGCGGTCGCCGAGATAGACGGCTTCGTCGACGTCGTGCGTGACGAGCATCATCGTGATGCGCTCCTGTTCCCAGATGCGCAGCAATTCGTTCTGCATCCGCGCGCGCGTCTGCGCGTCGAGCGCGCCGAACGGCTCGTCGAGCAGCAGCACGCGCGGCCGGTTCACGAGGCCGCGCGCGATCGCGACGCGTTGCGCCATCCCGCCCGACAACTGGTTCGGAAACGCGTGCTCGAAGCCGTTCAGCCCGACGAGCGCGATGTGGTCGGCTACCGCTCGCCGCTTCGCGGCCGCGTCGAGCGGCGCGTTGCGCAGCGCGGCGCCGATGTTCTGCTCGACGGTGAGCCACGGGAACAACCGGTGATCCTGGAACACGATCCCGCGCTGCAGCGACGTGTCGCGCACGCGTTCGTCGCCGGCGCGGATCTCGCCCGAGTAGTCGGTATCGAGCCCCGCGACCAGCCGCAGCAGCGTGGACTTGCCGCAGCCGCTCGCGCCGACGATCGTGACGAATTCGCCGGCGCGCACGTGCAGCGACACGTCGTCGAGCACGGCGAGCGCCGCGCCGCGTTGTGCGTAGTGCTTGCTTACGTGGAGGATGTCGAGCGAGTCGGAGGCGAGGGTCGTCATGGCGGAGCGAAGAAGGATGCGACAGGGAAGGAGCGTCAGATCAGCGCGGCAGGTCGCCGCGCCGGGCCAGTACCTTGCGTTCGATCGCACGCGCGATCGCGTTCAGTGCCCAGCCGGTCACGCCGACGACGATGATCCCGAACAGCACGAGATCCATCCGGAACTGCTCGCTGCCGTCGATCAGCGTGTTGCCGATCCCGCTGCCCGCGACGAGCAGGTATTCGGCGCCGAGCGTCGCGAGCCACGAATAGATCAGGCCGAGATACAGCCCGGTGAAGATCGACGGCAGTGCGGCCGGCAGGATCACGTAGCGGACGAGCTGAAGCCGCGAATAGCGCAGCGCGCGGGCGACGTCGACATACGCGCGCGGCACCGCGTGAATGCCGTCGCACGTGTGCGCGGCGACGGGCAGCAGCGCGGCGAGCGACAGGAACACGACCTTGGCTACGTCGCCGAGGCCGAACCACACGGAGATCAGTGGAATCCACGCGAACAGCGAGATCTGCTTGAACGTGTCGAAGCTCGGGCCGACGATGCGCGCGGCGATGCGCGACAGCCCGAGCGCGGCGCCGAGCAGCAGCCCGCCCGTCGCACCGATCGCGAAACCGCAGGCTTCGCGCGCGAGCGACGCGGACAGTGCGCGGCCGAGCGCGCCGCTCGTGACCTGCGACCACGCGGTGTGCAGGACGTCGGCCGGGCCGACGAGCAGCCCGCTTTTCACGAGGTGCGCGGAAGCGATCGCCCACCAGAGCGCGAACGCGACGAGCGGCAGCACGAAGCCGCGCCAGTCGGGCGCATGCAGACGGCGGGCGGTTGCGACGGGCGACGGGGTGGCATCCGGCGCGAGCGTCGACGTGGCGGAGTGCGGCATCGGGCGGTCTCCTTCGGTTGGTGCGGGCGGGCAGGTTCAGCCGCGGAACGCGGACGGCACGCCGCGGCGCAGGCGCGCTTCGAGTGCATCGAGCAGCCGGTTGATCAGCAGGCCGACCGCGCCGACCACGACCACGGCCGCCATCACGAGATCGAGCTGGAACAGTTGCCGCCCGTACACGATCAGGTAGCCGAGCCCTTCGGAGGACGCGACGAGCTCGACGACGACGAGCGCGAGCCACGACTTCGTGAATGCGAGCCGCACGCCGGTCGCGAGCGTCGGAATCGCGGCCGGCAGCACGACGTGGACGATGCGTTGCCGGCGCGTGTAGCCGAACCCGCGCGCGACTTCGTCGAGTTCAGGCGGCGTCTGGCGAAACCCCTGCAACGCGCTCATCGTGACGGGGACGAGCGCCGCATGCGCGATCAGCAGGTACTTGAGCGGTTCGCCGACGCCGACGAGCAGCAGCAGGAACGGCAGCCAGCCGAGCACCGGAATCTGCACGAGCGCGTTGAAGCTCGGCAGCACATAGGCTTCCAGCGTGCGCGACAGGCCGAGCGCGACGCCGATCGCGAAACCGAGCAGCGAGCCGGCCGCGAAGCCGACCAGCACGCGCTGCAGGCTGACCAGCGTGTGGCGCGCGAGATCGCCGCTCGTCGCGAGATCGGCGAGCGCGTCGTACACGCGTTCGGGCGGCGGCAGGATCTGCGGTGCGATCCAGCCGCGCGCGCTGCCGACGCTCCACAGCGCGAACAGCAGCGCGGGCAGTACCCACGGCGCGAACTGCCACGCGAGCCGCTTCACGCCCGCCGCGCGGCGCGGCGGCGCGGCGAGTGCATGCGGCTCGGACGACGGAATCGGGATCGCGGTATCGCTCATCGGGGTGGGTCCGGGTCAGGAAAGGGGCTTGCCGGCCGCGTCGTAGCGCGGCCAGTAGTTTTCGAGCTTCAGCGTGCGCAGCGCGTTGTCGAGATACTTCGGCTCGAACCAGCCGTCGACGTCGACCGGCTGGCGGATCAGCTTCAGCTTCAGTGCATCCTGCGCGACGGCCTTGTAGCGCGCGACGAGGAACGGATCGATCAGCGGCGACAGGCGATCCTTCAGGCGCTGGTTCGCATAGTCGGCCTGCCACGACGAATACGGGACGCCGCTCTTCGCCCACAGCTTGAACAGCGCATCGCGGTTCGCCTCGTCGGACGACCATTGCGCGCCCTTGACCAGCGCGTTGACGACGCGCTGCACGATGTCCGGATGCGCGCGTTCGAAATCGTCGAGCACGAGCAGGTGGGTCTGGCGCGTGTACTGCGGGCCGTCGTTCTGCGATTCGTAGATGATCTTCGCGAGCCCCGCGTCGCGCAGCTTGTATAGCTGGTAGTCGCCCACCGACGCGTCGATGCCTTTCGATGCGAGCGCGGCGAGCGAGCTCGCGGCGTCGAGGTTGATCACGCGCAGGTCGCGTTCGCCGAGGCCGTTTTTCGCGAGCGCGTTGTCGGCGACGAGCTGCAGGTTCGTGCCGCGGAAGATCGACACGCGGCGGTCCTTCAGGTCGGTGATCGAACGGATGCCGGAGTCGGGCGGCACTGCGATCTTCACGCCCGAGCGCACGCTCGCGGCAAGCAGCAGGTGCGTCTTGATCCCGTTCGAGCGTGCGAGCACGGCCGGCAGGTCGCCCTGGTACGCGAAGTCGAGCGCCTTGTTGGCGATCGCCTCGTTGACGGCCGGCCCCGCGCCCTTGAAGAACAGCCACTGCACGTTGATGCCGTCGGCCGCAAACTCCTTTTCGACCAGTTGCTGCAATTGCGCGGTGGCGGCGCTCGAGCCGCCGAAGGTCGGCGGATCGCCGGCGCCCTGCTGGGCGACGCCGATGCGGATGGTGGCGGGCTTGTCGGCGTGCGCGGCGGTGGCCGCCAGCGTCATCAGCGTGGCCGCCAGCAGCGATCGCAGCAGGCGCAGCGGAAACGGGAATCGATCGGTCATGGTGCGTCGGGTAGCGTGAAAATGAAATCGGACAGGGAGGCGTCGAGCCATTCTGGTGGACGCTTCCGGCGCGGGACAAACAACGATTTGAACTATGCTTATCGCCGCCTGGCGGGTTGCGGGGCCGGGCGCGCCGCTTTCCGCGAACGGAAAGCGGATTCGCATTTATCGCGGAATCGTTCAGGATTCCGATCATGTCGATTGGCGTCGCCTGCCGATCAGGCAAGCGCCGGCTGGAAAATTCCTGAAATGGCTAAATCGCGGATTTTCCGGTCGATCCGCATGCAAATCAGGGCAGTGAAATCGGTATCAGTCGGTTAAAAAAACCGATCCTGACCTGTTATATTTGCCGAATTGGCGCATACCGAAAAATCGAATGGAAAAAACGGGTTATCCGCCAGACGGGAAATGACGCATCGCGACAGTTAACATGCTTACATCGACGTCCGAACCAATCCGAATCATGCGGAATGCCGTGCGAAAGAATCGCGGCAGACAACCTCTATGAATTGCATCGTTTCAGGGTGCTATCCATAAATACATTCCGACGCCAAATTATTTGAAATCATCTCAAAAATTGTCTATACCCTAGACGAATCAGTGCGGTCGGCGTCGTACCGGCGAGGCTGCACAACAGATGTGCGAATGAAACGATCGATGCCGTCGTTGCATGCCGCGCGTCGCAGTGATCGAGTGGACTTCGGGGAATGCGAACGGCCTCATGCGTGGGCCGTCCGCATGAGTCGCGAATGGGCGAACGCCATATGCAGCCGCCGGACCCATGCAGCGTCTTTACGTTCAACGGTCGATCATCGACCCCGTCACACGGAGGTTGCCATGCTGCAATACGTCAAGTCCCTGCTGCGTGATGAACGTGGCGTCAGCTCGCTCGAATATGCGGTGCTGGCCGGCATCGTCGTGGTCGCGCTGGCAGCGGTCGGCGTGATCCTCAGCAGCACTTCCGGCGGCTTGCCGAGCGTGTTCACGGCGCTGATCACGAAGGTGACGAGCCTGATCTGATCCCCTGAACCCGCGCGCCGCCGACGAATACACGGATCCGCAGCGGTAGAACGTATCCAACCCGGGGGTGCGCCGATGGACGGCTCTCCCATGCTCACTCTCGTGCAGTCGGTGGCCACGGTCGTGCTGGCGTCGCTCGCCGCGCAGGACCTGCGCGACCGGCGCCTGTCCAATTGCGCGGTGCTGGCGTTCGCGATGCTGTATTTCGTCGCGGCGGCGCTCGTGCGCGAAGGGCTCGCGCCGCTGGCCGGCCACCTCGCGACCGCCGCGGCGATGCTGCTGCTGTCCGGCGGCTTGCGCCACGCGGGCTGGATCGGCGGCGGCGACGTCAAGCTGGCGGCGGCGGTATTCCTGTGGGCCGGCCCGACGCTGGCGTTCCCCGTGTTGACGATCGTCGGCGCGGGTGGCGCGTTATGCGGCCTCGCCGCGCTCGCGGCCGTCGCCTGGCAGCGG
>NZ_JBNCAB010000089.1:0-30627 GCF_049805555.1 Burkholderia sp. DN3021
GCGCGCGGCAGGGCGCGCGGCAGGGCGCCGGCGCCTGAGCGCGCACCGCCGCCCGGTCAGGCCGGCCGTTCGAAGCCCGACGCGACCCAGCGTTCGGCGCTGGCCTTGCTGAGCTTGAACCCGGCCGATACCTTCGCGTCGGCCAGCAGCTCGCCGTACGGATCGAACGCCTTGAGTTGCGCGTACGGCTCGAACTCGTCCGGCACGATGTCGAGCGTCACCGACACATCCTGCCCGTCCTCGCCCTGAACCGTCACTTCCTTGTGCAGCATCGCGCGCCGCTGCTGCTCGTGCCGCATCAGCACCTCGGTCGCGGTCTTCACGAGCGTGCGGAACGCGTTCGCGTCCATCGGCTTCGGGTTCTTCTTGTCGCGGCCCATGGTCCACGGCCCGACGAGCGCGGGTTCGGACTCGCCGTCCTTGATCATCTCGACGGCCCAGCCGTCGTCGTCTTCGTTCTTGATGATGCGGGCGGTCCAGCCGTTGTCGCGCCAGAGGCCGTCTTCGTGGATGGAGGTGTCGTCGGATTGCAGGTCGGATTCGGTCATGGGGAAAGCTGGGAGTACGGGCAGCCGGAGTATGGGCAGCCGGCAAAAGGGCAGTGGTGCGCGGCCGTCATCGGCGCGTCGCTCGCCGCCGGGTGCCCGGAGTGGCATGCAAACGCCGCAATTTTACCTGCTGGCCGGCCGCAAGGGCTCAATGCCGGCCGTCCGGCCGATGCCGGGCGCCTGAACCGACGCAAATATCAAACTCGTATTACGTCTCCGGCGGTCAATCCCGATGCCGTCCGATATCCCGCCCGCGCGCGGCTTCATAGAATCGATCTTCGGGATAAAAATATCCCGGACATCCTTTCAACGCCAAACCGGCCGCGCGCGTTCCGCACCGCGCGGCCGGTGAACCACCTGGAACTGCGCATGAGGAAATTCAATGTTCGCATCGTTTTCGCGTATGACTGGCCGTTGACGCTGGCCGGCATCGAGCAGATCGCCGGCAGCGCCTGCGCTATCGAGCTCGTCGCGGTCTACCGGAGTGCGGCCGAGCTGGTCGCGTCGCTCGGCGGCGTCGACTGCGACATCGTGCTGGTCGATTATTCGATCCGCGGCGACGAGCAGATGGACGGCCTCGCGCTGTTCGACTGGCTGCGGCGCACGCGCCCGAACGCCGGAATCGTCGCGCTGGTCGGCAACGAGAACCCGCTGATCTTCCGGTCGATCCTCGCGATCGGCGGCGTGAGCATCGTCAGCAAGTTCGACGAAGTCGGCCATATCGTCACGGCGATCCATTCGAGCTACAGCGGCGGGCGCTACCTGTCGCCGTGCGTCAGGCGCGCGGTCGATGCGATCGGCGAGCGCGGCGAGGCGCCAGTGAAGCTGTCGGCGCGCGAGATCGAGGTGATTCGCCTGTATCTGTCGGGCGTGCCGATCAAGACGATCGCGCAGCGCCTGAGCAAGGGCAAGCAGACGGTCAGCGCGCAGAAGATCAGCGCGATGAAGAAACTCGGCGCGAACAACGACGTCGAGCTGATCCAGCGGGCGGCCGGGCTGGGGCTCGGCATCGGTGCGGCCGCGCCGCGGGCCGGCGGCGCGGCGTGAGCGGGTGCGTGCGGTGCCGTGCCGGCGCCGTCAGGCCGGCAACGCGAACCGCGTGACGGCGTCGCGCAGCGCTTCGGCCTGATCGCGCAGCGAATGCGCGGCGGCCGCCGCCTGTTCGACGAGCGCCGCGTTCTGCTGCGTGACCTGGTCCATCTCTCCCACCGCGCGATTGACCTGCTCGATCCCGGCGCTTTGCTCGCGCGACGCATGGCTGATTTCGTCGAGGATCTCGTTCACGCGCCGCACCGACTGCACGAGCTCGGCCATCGTCTCGCCCGCGTGCGTGACGAGCGCCGCGCCGTGCTCGACGGTCTCGTTCGACGACACGATCAGCGACTTGATCTCCTTGGCGGCCGTCGCCGAGCGTTGCGCGAGCGAGCGCACCTCGGCCGCGACCACCGCGAAGCCGCGGCCCTGTTCGCCCGCGCGCGCGGCTTCGACCGCCGCGTTCAGCGCGAGGATGTTGGTCTGGAACGCGATCCCGTCGATCACGCCGATGATGTCGCCGATCTTGTGCGAGCGGCCGGTGATCTCGTTCATCGTGCGCACGACGTCGTCGACCACCGCGCTGCCGCGCGTCGCGACCTGCGCGGCCTGGCCGGCGAGCGATGCGGCCTGCGCGGCGCTGTCCGCGTTCTGCTTCACGTTCGCGGTCATCTGGTCCATGCTCGACGCGGTCTGCACGAGCGCGGCCGCCTGTTCCTCGGTGCGCTGCGACAGGTCGGTGTTGCCGGACGCGATCTCGCTCGCGCCGACGTTGATGTTCTCGGTGCCCATCCGCACGCGCGACACCATGTCGATCAGCCCGCCCTGCATCGTGTGCAGCGCATGCAGCAGGCTGCCGCGATCGTCCTGCTTCACGGCGACGCGCGCGGTCAGGTCGCCCTGCGCGATGCGCTGCGCGGCGTCGAGCGCGACCTCGAGTTCGCCGCCGAGGCTCGCGCGCACGCTTTTCAGCACCAGCACCATCACGGCGGTCGCGATCGCGCCGAGCACGGCCGTCATCGCGAGCCAGCGGCCGATGCTCGCGAGCACGGCCGAGTGCACGTCGTTCATGTACATGCCCGTCACCAGATACCAGTCCCACGGCGCGAAGCGCTGCACGGCGCTGGTTTTCTCCTGCGGCTTGTCGGCGCCCGGCTTCGGCCACAGATACTCGACGAAGCCCTTGCTGCCTTCCAGGTTGCCGGCCTTCACGATCTCGACGAACAGGTGCTTGCCGTCCGGATCGGTGAAATTCGACACGTCCTTGCCGTTGAGCTCGGCCTTGATCGGATGCATCACGATCACGGGCTTCGAGTCGTTGACGGAGATGTAGCCGTCGGCACCGTGGCGCATCGCGGCGATCGCCTCGAGCGCCTTCTGCTTCGCGTCGGCTTCCGGCATCGCGTTCTGCTGCGACAGCTTGTAGTAATGGTCGGTCACGCTCGCGGCCTGCGCGACCAGTGCGGCAAGCTGGTCGCGGCGGTCTTCGATCATCGATGCGCGCGTCTGCCACGCGCCGAGCCCGGCGATCACGAGCAGGCCGAGCCACAGGATGACGATCATCGAGGCGAGTTTCTGATTCAGGGAAAGGTTGCGCATGGTATGTGGTCGGTCAGTCGAGGATGCTCACCGGAACGGCGTGACGGGGTAAGTGTCTTGACGGCAGGCGACGCGCGTCGCCGTAGGCGGGAAATCCCTTAGAAACGGTGCGGTCGCTTTTGCCTTCGACGTCGGCACGGGTATCTATGCATATGCATAACGGGCATCGCTATACTGTCGGAGCGATTGCGCGCGCCGGGCGCCCGGGTGGGCGGCGGCGCGGCGCCGAATGAAACCGAAAGGAGGCAACGATGCGAATTCTGGTGGTAGGGGCCGGCGCGGTCGGCGGATACTTCGGCGGCCGGCTGGCCGCGGCGGGGCGCGACGTGACGTTTCTGGTGCGCGACGGCCGCGCGGCCGCGCTGGCGCGCGACGGGCTGCTGATCCGCAGCCCGCGCGGCGACCTGACGCTCGCGAACGTGCAGACCGTGCGCGCGGGCGATGCCGGCGCCGGAGTTGCGCCGTTCGACCTCGTGCTGCTGAGCTGCAAGGCGTACAGCCTCGACGACGCGATCGCGTCGTTCGCGCCGTTCGTCGGCCCGCAAACGCTGATACTGCCGATGCTCAACGGGATGCGTCACCTCGACGTGCTGCGCGACCGGTTCGGCGCCGCGCAGGTGCTCGGCGGGCTGTGCGTGATCGCGGCCACGCTCGATCGCGAGCAGCGCATCGTGCACCTGAACGACACGCATGGCGTGTCGTTCGGCGAACTCGCCGGCGGCGAATCGCCGCGCGTGCGCGCGGTGGCCGACGTGCTCGGCGGCGCGGGCTTCGACGCGACGCTCAGCGACGACATCGCCGCGCGGATGTGGGAAAAGTGGGTATTCCTCGCGACCCTCGCCGCGAGCACATCGCTGTTCCGCGGCTCGATCGGCGACATTCTCGCCGCGCCGGACGGCCGCCGCCTGCTCGAGACGATGCTCGGCGAATGCAGCGCGATCGCCGAATACAACGGTCACCGGCCCGACCCGGCGGCGATCGAGCGGATGCAGCGAATGGTGCTGACGCCGTCGCCGCTGACCGCGTCGATGCTGCGCGACGTCGAGAACCATGCGCGCGTCGAAGCCGATCACGTGATCGGCGACCTGCTCGCGCGCCGCGACCCGCAGGCGGCCGATGCGCTGTCGCTGCTGCGGATCGCATACAACCACCTGAAGGCGTACGAGGTGCGCACGGCGCGCGAGCACGCGGCCGCGTAAACCGTCGGCGGGCGCGCGCGCATCGCACCGACCCGGCGGCCGGCCGCCCGGTGCCGTTGCGCGCTGCACAAATTTGCTGTCCGGCGCCGTTTACGGCCGGAAAGCGCAAAAAAGTATCGGAAATCAGGCGTAAAGTTGGTGGAGCCGCGCGCGCGATCGACCTACATTGCTTCCCATGCGACCGGTCGCGTCGCCGCGCGAAATACGAGAAACACGCGGCGCACGAGCGAACAGCCGAACAGGCCGGCCAGCGATACATGGGAATGGAGACGCCAACATGATGCATCCCGATCTCGAAGTGGTCGAAGTGCGACGCGACGAGTCGTTCAAGGTCTGGTCGCACGGTTACCCGTATCGCACGATCCGCTGGCATTTCCATCCTGAATTCGAACTGCACCTGATCGTCGCGACGCGCGGCAAGTATTTCGTCGGAGATCACATCGGCTCGTTCGGCCCCGGCCATCTCGTGCTGCTCGGCCCGAACCTGCCGCACAACTGGGTCAGCGACATGGCCGAAGGCGAAACCGTCGAGCGCCGCAACCTCGTGATCCAGTTCGCCCCGGCGTTCGTGCGCCGCTGCATGGATGCGTTTCCCGAATGCCGCGACGCGCAGGCGCTGCTCGACGACGCGCGGCGCGGCGTCGGCTTCGACGATGCGACCAGCGCCGCGATCGCACCGCTGTTCGACGAACTGCTGGCCGCGCGCGGCATGCGTCGCATCGCGCTGTTCATCACGATCCTCGAACGGCTTTGCGGCGCCGACGAGCGCACGCTGCTCGCGAGCCCCGCATACGACCAGGCGGACGTCACGCCGACGCGGCTCAGCCACGCGCTGTCGTATATCGGCAAGAACCTCGCATCCGAGCTGCGCGAGTCCGAACTCGCGCAACTGACCGGACAGAGCGTCAGCGCATTCTCGCGCGCATTTCACCGCCACACGGGCATGCCGTTCGTCCAGTACGTGAACCGGCTGCGGATCGAATCCGCGTGCCAGATGCTGCTTGCCGACGACGCGAACATCACCGACATCTGCTTCCAGGCCGGCTTCAACAACGTATCGAACTTCAACCGCCAGTTCCGCTCGGTGAAGGGGATGGCGCCGTCCGAATTCCGTGCGCTGCAGCGCCTGAACGCGCGCAGCCGCGAGCTTGCGCTGCACGCGGCGCCCACCGGCAATCCGATGCCGCCGCGCGTGCTGACGCCCGGCACGCCCGAACTCGCGCCGCAGCCCGGATGATCGCCGGGCCGCCGCCCGCCTGAACTTTCCACACCGTTTCACCCGGCCGATCGCGTCGCTCACGTCGCGAGGGGCCCGTTCAACCTCGAAAAAGCCGCACATAAATGGAGACACCGTCATGACGCACGCATCGCCCGCTTCATCATTCAGCCGCGCCGCCCGGATGGCGGCCCTCGCCGCGTTCGCGGCCTTGCTGCCAGCCGCCGCCGCGCATGCCGCACCGCTGCGGATCGGCATGACGTTCCAGGAACTGAACAACCCGTATTTCGTGACGATGCAGAAGGCGCTGAACGATGCGGCCACGTCGATCGGCGCGCAGGTCGTCGTGGCCGATGCGCATCACGACGTCAGCAAGCAGGTGAGCGACGTCGAGGACATGCTGCAGAAGAAGATCGACATCCTGCTCGTGAACCCGACCGATTCGACCGGCATCCAGTCGGCGATCATGCAGGCGAAGAAGGCCGGCGCGGTGGTCGTGGCCGTCGATGCGAACGCGAACGGCCCGGTCGATTCGTTCGTCGGCTCGAAGAACTACGACGCGGGCGTGATGTCGTGCGAATACCTCGCGAAGGCGATCGGCGGCAGCGGCGAGGTCGCGATCCTCGACGGCATTCCGGTCGTGCCGATCCTCGAACGCGTGCGCGGCTGCAAGGCCGGGCTCGCGAAATTCCCGAACGTGAAGCTCGTCGACACGCAGAACGGCAAGCAGGAGCGCGCGACCGCGCTGTCGGTCACCGAAAACATGATCTCCGCGCGTCCGAACCTGAAGGGCATCTTTAGCGTGAACGACGGCGGCTCGATGGGCGCGCTCGCGGCGATCGAGGGTTCCGGCAAGGACATCAAGCTGACGAGCGTCGACGGCGCGCCCGAGGCGATCGCCGCGATCCAGAAACCGAACTCGAAGTTCATCGAGACGACCGCGCAGTTCCCGGCCGACCAGGTGCGCATCGCGCTCGGCATCGCGATCGCACGCAAGTGGGGCGCGACGGTGCCGAAGGCGATTCCGGTCGACGTGAAGGTCGTCGATCGCAGCAATGCGAAGGGCTTCAGCTGGTGAACGACGTGCGATGCGACGCGAAGGGGGGCGGCATGGCCGGCGCCCTTCGCACGGAGAAGCCGATGGAAACGATACTCAGGCTCAGCCACATCACGAAAAGCTTTCCGGGCGTGAAGGCGCTGTCCGACATTCACCTGGACATCGCGCGCGGCGAGATCCATGCGCTGCTCGGCGAGAACGGCGCGGGCAAGTCGACGCTGATGAAGATCCTGTGCGGCATCCATCAACCGGATGCCGGCACGATCGAAATCGACGGCACCGCACGTCATTTCTCGAACTATCACGAGGCGGTCGCGGCGGGCGTCGGCATCGTGTTCCAGGAATTCAGCCTGATCCCGCACCTGGACGCCGTCGACAACCTGTTCCTCGGCCGCGAGCTGCGCACGCGCTGGGGCGCGCGCGACCGCACGCGGATGCGCCGCGCGGCGGCCGGCATCTTCGCGCGGCTCGGCGTGTCGATCGATCTCGATGCGCCGATCCGTGCGCTGTCGGTCGCGCAGCAGCAGTTCGTCGAGATCGGCAAGGCGCTGTCGCTCGACGCGCGCATCCTGATCCTCGACGAACCGACCGCCACGCTCACGCCGGCCGAAGCCGAACACCTGTTCGCGATCATGCGCGAGCTGAAGCGGCAGGGCGTCGCGATGATCTTCATCTCGCATCACCTCGACGAGATCTTCGCGGTGTGCGACCGCATCACGGTGCTGCGCGACGGCCAGTACGTCGCGACGACCGACGTCGCACGCACGGACGTCGAGCAGCTCGTGCGGATGATGGTCGGCCGCCGGATCGAGAGCAGCTTTCCGCCGAAGCCCGCGCTGCCGGCCGACGCGCCGGCCGTGCTCGAAGTCGATGCGCTGCAGATCGAGCGCGACGGCCCGGTGAACCGCTTCGCGCTGCGGGCCGGCGAGATCCTCGGCTTCGCCGGGCTCGTCGGCTCGGGCCGCACGGAAACAGCGCTCGCGGTGATCGGCGCGACGCGAGCGCACCGCAAGGACGTGCGCGTGCGCGGCGCGGTGGCGAAGCTCGGCGATCCGGCCGACGCGCTGCGCGCGGGCATCGGCATCCTGCCGGAAAGCCGCAAGACGGAAGGGCTCGTCACGTCGTTCTCGATCCGCGACAACATTTCGCTGAACAACCTCGGCAAGTACCGGTCGATGCGCTGGCTGATCGACCGCCGCGGCGAGGCGCGCGCGACGCACGACGTGATGCGGCGCGTCGGCGTGAAGGCGCCGTCGATCCACACCGAGGTTGCGACGCTGTCCGGCGGCAACCAGCAGAAGGTCGTGATCGCGCGCTGGCTGAATCATCACACGTCGGTGCTGATCTTCGACGAGCCGACGCGCGGCATCGACGTCGGCGCGAAAGCGGAAATCTACGGGCTGATGCGCGAACTCACCGCGCGCGGCTACGCCATCATCATGATCTCGTCCGAGCTGCCGGAAATCGTCGGCATGTGCGATCGCGTCGCCGTGTTCCGGCAGGGCCGCATCGAGGCGACGCTCGAAGGCGACGAGATCGATCCCGACACGGTCATGACCCATGCCACGGCCGGCACGCGAGGAGCGACCCATGAACCTGCCTGATTCTTCTTCCACGCCTTCCACCACGCTCGCGGCCAACGCCGGAAACGGCGATGCGCCGCCGCCCCGCGCGATGTGGGCGCAATTGCGGCGTTCGACGCTGTTCTATCCGCTCGTCGGCCTCGTCGTCGTGTGCATCGCGATGATGATCGCGAGCCCGAGCTTCCTGTCCGCCGCGAACCTGGAAAACGTGCTGCGCCAGGTATCGATCAACGCGATCATCGCGGTCGGCATGACCTGCGTGATCCTGACGGGCGGGATCGACCTGTCGGTCGGTTCGGTGATGGCGCTGTCGGGCACGCTTGCGGCCGGGCTGATGGTCGCGGGCGTCAACGCGGTCGCCGCGCTCGCGATCGGCATTGCGGTCGGCTTCGGGTTCGGCTTCCTGAACGGCGTGTTCGTCGCGTTCGCAGGGATGCCGCCGATCATCGTCACGCTCGCGACGATGGGCATCGCGCGCGGCCTCGCGCTGATCTACACGGGAGGTTATCCGATCGACGGGCTGCCCGACTGGGTCGCGTTCTTCGGCAGCGGCAAGGTGCTCGGCATCCAGGCGCCCGTGCTGATCATGCTGGTGGTCTACGCGATCGCGTGGCTGCTGCTCGATCGCATGCCGTTCGGCCGCTACGTGTATGCAATCGGCGGCAACGAGCAGGCGACGCGGCTCACCGGCGTGCGCGTCGCGCGCGTGAAGCTGATCGTCTACACGCTGGCCGGGCTCACGTCGGCGCTCGCCGCGATCGTGCTGACGGGCCGGTTGATGAGCGGGCAGCCGAACGCGGGCGTGGGTTTCGAACTCGACGCGATCGCGGCCGTCGTGATGGGCGGCACGTCGATCTCCGGCGGGCGCGGCGCGATCCTCGGCACGCTGGTCGGTGCGCTGCTGCTCGGCGTGCTCAACAACGGGCTGAACATGATCGGCGTGAACCCGTATGTGCAGAACGTGATCAAGGGCGGAATCATCCTGCTCGCGATCTACATCAGCCGAGAACGATCGCGGTAATGCGTGATCGATCGGATATCCGAATCATCAACGAAAGAGAAAACTCATGACGACACCCGAAGCCCAGCCGCGGATGACCGCGGTCGTCTGCCACGGCCCCGAGGACTATCGCGTCGAACAGGTCGAGAAGCCGCGCCCCGGCGCGAACGAACTCGTGATCCGCATCGCCGCGTGCGGGATTTGCGCGAGCGACTGCAAATGCTATACGGGCGCGAAGATGTTCTGGGGCGGCCCGAACCCGTGGGTGAAGGCGCCCGTGATTCCCGGCCATGAATTTTTCGGCTACGTCGAGGCGCTCGGCGACGGCGCGGCCGAGCATTTCGGCGTGGCATTGGGCGACCGCGTGATCGCCGAGCAGATCGTGCCGTGCGGCAAGTGCCGCTATTGCAAGTCGGGGCAGTACTGGATGTGCGAGGTGCACAACATCTTCGGCTTCCAGCGCGAGGTCGCCGACGGCGGGATGGCCGAATACATGCGCATTCCGCCGACCGCGATCGTCCACAGGATTCCGCTCGGCGTATCGCTCGAGGATGCCGCGATCATCGAGCCGCTGTCGTGCGCGATCCATACGGTGAACCGCGGCGACGTCCAGCTCGACGACGTCGTCGTGATCGCGGGAGCGGGCCCGCTCGGGCTGATGATGACGCAGGTCGCGCACCTGAAGACGCCGAAGAAGCTCGTCGTGATCGACCTGATCGACGAACGGCTCGAACTCGCGCGCGAGTACGGCGCCGACGTGACGATCAACCCGCAGCGCGACGATGCGCGCGAGATCGTCCGCGCGCTGACCGACGGCTACGGCTGCGACGTGTACATCGAAACGACCGGCGCGCCGGTCGGCGTGAACCAGGGGCTCGACCTGATCCGCAAGCTCGGCCGCTTCGTCGAATTCAGCGTGTTCGGCGAGGACGCGACCGTCGACTGGTCGATCATCGGCGATCGCAAGGAGCTCGACGTGCGCGGCGCACACCTCGGGCCATACTGCTATCCGGTCGCGATCGACCTGCTCGCGCGCGGGCTCGTCACGTCGAAAGGCATCGTCACGCACGGTTTCGCGCTCGAGGACTGGGACGACGCGATCCGCGTCGCGAAATCGCCCGAATCGATCAAGGTGCTGCTGAAGCCGGCCCGCTGACGGCCGGCGTGCGCCTCACCGGAGACATCATGGAATACGTCATAGGCGTCGACATCGGCACGCAGAGCACCAAGGCGCTGCTCGTCGACCGGCACGGCACGATCGTCGCGCGGCGCTCGGCCGGCTACCAGCCCGATACGCCGCGCCCGCTGTGGGCCGAGCAGTGGCCGCAGGTGTGGTTCGACGCGGTGCTCGAATGTATCGCCGGCTGCGTGAGCGACGCGCGCGCGCAGGGCGTGCCGGCCGATGCGATCCGCGCGGTGTGCGTGAGCAGCCTGTACGGCGGCTCGGGCATTCCGGTCGACAGCGACATGCGGCCGCTCCATCCGTGCCTGATCTGGATGGACCGGCGCGCGACCGCGCAAGTCGACTGGGTCGGCGAGCACGTGAACGTCGAGCGGCTGCGCGTGATCACGGGCAACGGCGTCGACAGCTACTACGGCTTCACGAAGATGCTGTGGCTGCGCGACCAGCGGCCGGACGTGTGGGCGAACGTGCGTTATTTCCTGCCGCCGAACGCGTACGTGATCTACCTGCTGACCGGCGAAGTCGCGGTCGATCACAGCTCGGCCGGCAATATCGGCGGCGTGTACGACGTCGCGCGCCGCGAGTGGTCCGACGACGCGCTCGACATGCTCGGCATTCCGGCGACGATGATGCCGGAGCGGCTTGTCGATTCGACGGAGATCGTCGGCGGGCTGCTGTCGCAATGGACCGAACAGCTCGGGCTGCCGGCCGGCACGCCGGTCGTCGCGGGCGGCGTCGATGCGGCCGTCGCGACCTTCGCGGCCGGCGCGACGCGCACCGGGCAGCATGTCGCGATGATCGGCACCAGCATGTGCTGGGGCTACGTGAACCGGCACGTCGATGCGCGGCACGGGCTCATCAGCATGCCGCACGTGTTCGACGGGCAGCGCGACCTGTACGTGTTCGGCGGTGCGATCACGGCCGGCGCATCGGTCGCGTGGTTTCGCGACCAGTTCTGTCATGCCGAAATCGATGCGGCACGCCTGCTGCCGCACGGCGATCCGCACGTGCTGCTCGAGGAAGCGGCCGAAAGTGTGCCGGCCGGTGCCGACGGCGTGCTGTTCCTGCCGTACCTGATGGGCGAGCGCAGCCCGGTGTGGGATGCGAAGGCGAGCGGCGCGTTCGTCGGGCTGAGTCTCGCGCATACGCGGGCGCATCTTTATCGCGCGGTGCTCGAAGGCGTCGCGTTCGCGTTGCGGCACAACATCGAGGCCGGCCGCCGCGGCGCGGTGGTGCTGGACGATCGGCTGATCGTCGTCGGCGGCGCCGCGCATTCGGCGCTGTGGATGCAGATCATCGCGGACGTGACGGGCTTTCCGGTGTGGACGATCGAGCAGGACGTCGAAGCCGCAATGGGGGCGGCATTGCTCGCGGGTGTCGGGGCGGGGCTCGTGTCGCACGACGACGCGCAGGGCGGTTGGGTCACGCTCGTCGAGCGCGCGCGACCCGATGCCGAACGTGCGCGAGCGTATGCGGTGCGCTTCGGGCTTTACACGGCACTGTATCCGGCACTCAAGCCGATCATGCACGAACTGCACACGCCATCATGAAGACACGATTCGATTTCAGCGGCTCGCGGATGCTCGTCACGGGCGCATCGAGCGGCATCGGGCGCGCATGCGCGGTTGCGCTGGCGCAGGCAGGCGCGCGGGTCGTCGCGACAGCGCGCGACATGGCCGCGCTCGAGGCGCTCGCCGGCGAGACTGGGTGCGATACGTTGCGCATCGATGTCGGTGGCGACGAACACGCGATCGATGCCGCGCTCGCCGCGCACGATACGTTCGACGGCCTCGTCAATTGCGCGGGGATCGCGTCGCTCGAACCGGCGCTCGACGTCAGCGCCGGGCACTTCGACCGCGTGATGGCCGTCAATGCGCGCGGCGCGGCGCTCGTGGCGCGGGCGGTTGCACGGAAGATGATCGCGCGCGACGGGCGCGGTGCCGTGCATGCGCGGGGCAGCATCGTCAACGTATCGAGCCAGGCCGCGCTCGTCGGCTTGCCCGCGCATCTGAGCTATTGTGCGTCGAAGGCGGCGATGGACGCGATCACGCGCGTGCTGTGCATCGAGCTCGGCCCGCACGGCATTCGTGTGAACAGCGTGAACCCGACCGTCACGCTCACGCCGATGGCGCAGTTCGCGTGGAGCGAACCGGAGAAGCGCGCACCGATGCTGGCGGCGATTCCGCTCGGGCGATTTGCGGAGCCGGACGAGGTCGTCGAGCCGATCCTGTTTTTGCTGAGCGACGCGGCGTCGATGATCAGCGGCGTGTCGCTGCCGATCGACGGCGGGTATACGGCGCGATAGGCCACGTCATGCGGCGACGGGTGACGGGTGACGGGTGACGGGCGACGGGCGACGGGCGACGGGCGACGGGCGGCCGGCTGCCGTCGACCGCGCATGACGAGAAATAGGGGCGAATGCGCGGAGCGGCCGACGCGCAACTAGACCGGATCTTTGCTCGGCGGTCCGTCCGGTTGCTGCGGGTTGTCGTGGTGATGACCCGGCGGCGACGACAGCGGATCGTCTTCCGGATCGCGGTTCGGGTCGGCCGGTGGCTCGGGCGTCGGGGTCGTGTGATCGGTCATGGAGAGCTCGCGCGATGCGTGATGGCGGCGGCGCGGTGGGCGCGCCTCGTCTTCGTTATAGGCAATCGGGCGAGCGTTTGCTGCGGGATTCTTGCGGCGGGTTGTCGATCGTCGGCGAAATCCGTGAATTCGCGATTGTCGATCGTCGGGCGGGATCTTGTACTGCAATGCATTGCGTGGCTGCGCGATCGCGGTCAGCGCAGATCCTGCGGCGTGTCGACATCGCGCAGGATGCCGGGATCGTCGACGTCGAGCAGTTTCACCGGCGCGCTGGCGAACAGCGCGCGCGCGCCCGTGTCGCCGTCGAGGGCGGCGAGCGCATCGAAGTGGTGCGCGGCGAAGCCGACCGGATGGCCGCGCATGCCGCGATGCGCAGGCGCGACGATCGACGCGTCGTCGGCGTCGAGCGCGCGCGTGACGGCTTCATAGGTCGATGCCGCGATCCACGGCATGTCGCCGAGCGCGACGAGCCAGCCGTTCGAATCGGGCGTGGCGCGCACGCCGGCAGCGAGGCTCGCGCCCATGCCGCGCAGCGCGTCGGGCGCATAGACGACCTGGCAGCCGGCTTCGTTCAGCAGGATCGCGAGTTTTTCGGCGCCGGGCCGCACGACGGCGATCACGTCGGCCGTGGCCGCCGCGAGATGGCGGGCGGCCGCGACCGCGACCGGCGTGCCGTCGGGAAGCAGCGCGAGCAGTTTGCTGTGCAGGCCGCTTGGGTCGAAGCGCTGACCGAGACCGCCGGCGAGCAGGACGCCGGTGGCGAGTGACGCATAGGACATCGGCGCGGGGGGAGTGAGACAGGTGCTGCGATTGTGCGGGAGCGGGCGGGGATCGGCAAGTGAGGATGTTACCGGGCCGTGCCCGTCAGATCGGAAAAACCGTCATCACACACCTTCGTCGAGCATGTTTTCCTCGACGGGGCCGTAAATCGCGTGCGATTCCCGCTGCATGACGGCCCAATAGCGGTCGCCGAACGACCAATGCCACCATTCGGACGGGTAATTCGTGAAGCCGGCGCCGGTCAGCGCGGCGATCAGCACGTGGCGGTTTCGTGCGGCCGTTCGGCTGATGAATGCGTTGTGCGTGTAGCACGCGCCGGACGATTCCTGGTCGGTGGCGTCGAGTATGCAGCCCATGTCGAGCTCGGCGCCGTCGGCGGACATCAACGTCAGGTCGACGGCAGCGCCGGTCGGGTGACCCGCGACCTCGGGTGGCGCGACGTAGTGGCTCGCGAGTTCGTACAGCGCGTCGTCGGACGGCAGCGGATTCAGCGTCGCACGCAATTGTGCGAGATGGCCGGTGAAGTATTCGCGCTGAAGCGAGAGCGGACGATAGCCTTCCTTGACGTAAAGGCGCAGGCCGTCGGGGAGCGCGTGCGCGGCGGCAACCAGCCGTTCGGCGACACCACTGCGTACCTTCAGGAAATGCGGGCTCGGGTTCGAAACGACACTGCGCGAGAGGTCGACGGCGATGCGTTCATCGAACGTGGCGAGATCGACGAACCCTTCGTGCGACTCCATCAGGGCGATCGACCGGACAAGGGGATCGGAGAGCGGTATCACGATGGCGGGTGAGGTGGCGCGATGACGGTTGCGGGCCGTGAGCGGGCCGCCCGGGACGCGTGCTTCGTCGCAGGTGGCCGATCCTGGTCGTTTTGGTCAGACGAATCGCCAATATGCCAGAGTCCGGCGGAGGATGCGCTGCGGTTTGACTTGTGGGCGGCGACGCTTACCAGAGCGTCTTCACGTGCGCGTAAGCGCGGATTTTTTCGTCGCGGGTGACGAGCGGTGCACCGAGCCGCCGCGCGGTAGCGACGATCATCCGGTCGGCCGGATCCTTGTGGAACGTGCCGGGCAGGGCGGTGGACTTCGCGGCGATGTCGGCGTCGACGGGCACGAAGCGCATGCCGTCGATCTGCGCGACGGTGGCGAGCCACGCGTCGACATCCATCGTCAGCGCGAGGCGGTCGTTGCGCACCAGCATCGCAATCTCCCACGCGGAGATCGCGGATGCCGCGAGTGCGCCTTCGCCCCGCGCGCGGTCGATCGCACTTCGCGCTTTCTTGCGGAGCGAAGGATCGCCCGCCACCCACCACACCAATGCATGCGTATCCAGCACGATCACCGCGACGCCTCCCAATCATCTTCCGCAATCGGATCGACAGGATTGTCGTAGCGCATGACCGAGCCGCGCAATATGTCCAACGGCTGAGCCTCGCGGGCGTGATACGGCCGGATCTCGAGCGTCGGCCTGCCGTGATCGGTGACGATCAGGCTTTCGCCCGACGACTCGACGAGCCGGAAGTATTCGAGTGCGCGAGCCTTGAATTCGGATTTCGAAACGGGAGCGTGCGGCATCATGATATGAGCATGGTCATTTGACGATGGTCATTTTATGGCGCCCCCGAGCCTGACGCAAGCGGGTGAGTGTATGCCGGACGTGTCTGGCAGCACGAGCACCGCACGACCGGATCACGCTACGTGTCCGCCCGCTTCCTCGACAGGTTGCGATCAATCCGCGTCTTGCTTGCGCCGTGCTTCGAAAGCCTGATTAGCTAGAACGTGCAGCGTTGATCTTGCTGTCCCGATAGTCTCTGGGCGAGCATTTCATGATGCGCTTGAAGGCATTGCTGAAAGCGCTGTCGGATTCGTAACCGACGGCCTGAGCGATCGAGGAAATCGTGAGGTGCTGGTTTCTCAGGGACCGGGTCGCCAGTTGTATGCGCCAACGCAGGACGTATTCCAGCGGCGAAAAGCCCGCTATCTGCTTGAAACGCAACGCCAGCGTCGAGCGCGAGACGCCCGCCACTTCGGCCAGGGCCTCGACCGTCCAGCGTCTGGCCGGGCTGGTGTGAATCGCTTGAATGGCGGCGCCGATGCGCGGCTCGGACAGCGCCGAGAGCCAACCCGGTGTAGTGGCGCCTTCCTGCGCCAGATAAATGCGCAGCACCTGCACCAGCATGATCTGGCCCAGATGCTGGACCATCAGTGCGCCGCCCGGAGACGGGGCGGCGAGTTCGTGCGCCAACCGCTGCAACGCCCAGCGCAATACGGAGGCCTGATCCGACTCGCTCTTGATCACCGCTACCGGCGGCAGGCTGTCGAACAGAAGCCCGGCTTCGTCGCCGAAGGCGAAGCGCCCGCCGACCAGAAAGCAGTCGTTGTTGCTGCCGCAGTGCGCCACGCCGTTCACGGCATGACGATAGAGTTCATCGGCATCGAGCGCCGGCAGCGAAAGATCGCTGCCGATCAAGACGGGGCGCGCGCGGGAGAGCAGGAAACAGTCGCCTGCCTCCAACTGTAGCGGTTCCTGTTCTCCTTCCACGGCCAGCCAGCATGTTCCCCGTACAAGCACGTTGAACTTGACGCCTTCCGGCGCTGGAAAGCGCACGGCCCAGTCGCCACCTGCCTGCAATCCACCGAAAAAGGAGCTTTGGTTACTCAGCAAGGAAAGGACTTCCGATAGTGGGTCGATGTTCATTTTCGGATGATCTCGATAGAAATTAGGATGTCCTTGCATTCACAATTTTCAGTATACCCACGACAATTCCGATCGAGTGCTGCAGTTGTGTGCTGCCGGCAAGGACTCGAACCATCGGAGACGTGGCCACATGGGAGAACATTTTGATGTACTTATCATTGGTGCGGGAATCTCGGGCATAGATGCGGCCTATCACTTGTGCCAACGGTGTCCGGGGCGGAGTTTTCTGATACTGGATGCCATGGACGGATTCGGCGGCACGTGGCGGACGCATCGCTACCCGGGGGCGCGATCCGATAGCGATCTGTTCACCTACGGATATTCGTTCAAACCCTGGCGGGGGTCGTCCATTGCGACTGCCGACGAGATCCGCAATTACCTCGGGGAGGTCATCGAGGAAAACGATCTTGGTCGACATATCCGTTATGGGCATCGGGTGGCGACGGCGAGCTGGTCGACCGACGATAGCCGTTGGACCGTCGAGGCGATCCGCCTGGACACCGGCGAGACATTGCGATTGACGGCCGGTTTTCTGTGGCAATGCCAAGGCTACTACCGTCATCGGCAAGGGCATGTGCCGGACTGGTCGGGGCTGGAGAACTTCCGAGGGACAGTCGTTCACCCGCAGAACTGGCCTGACGATCTGGACTGGAAGGGGAAACGAATCGTCGTGATCGGTTCGGGCGCCACGGCGGCGACGCTGATTCCGGCGTTGGCGGAGGCAGCGCAACACGTCACGCTGTTGCAGCGATCGCCCACGTTTTTTGTCGTCGAGCCGGCGGAACACGCGTTGGCCGCGCCGCTGCGTGCGCTGGATATTCCCGAAGCGTGGACGTACGAGATCCTGCGTAGGGCCTATATCGCCCAGAATCTCGAACTCAACAGAATGTCGCTGGAGCAACCCGAGGATTTGCGCAAGCAATTGCTGGATGCGATCCGCGCGCACCTTCCCGACGATTTCGACGTCGAGAAGCACTTCAGTCCTCGCTACAAGCCGCAGCAGCAGCGGCTGGCCTTCGTTCCCGGCGGGGATTTCTTCGTGCCCGTGCGCGACGGCAAGGCTTCCGTCGTGACGGACACGATCGAGTGCTTCGACGAAAAGGGCATCGTGCTGTCCTCGGGGGAATGTCTCGAGGCCGATATCGTGGTGACGGCGACGGGTTTCGATCTGTGTCTGTTCGGCGACGTGTCCTTCAGCCTCGACGGAAAACCGGTGGACTTCACCGGGCACGTCACCTACCGGGGATTGATGATCAATGACGTACCGAACATGGCGTACACCCTCGGCTATCTGCGCACGAGCTGGACCATGCGCGCGGACATGGTGAGCGCGTTTGTCTGTCGGTTGCTCGGGTACATGGACGAGCGGGGGGCGAAGACGGTTATTCCGGTGCTGCGACCCCAGGAACGGCGCATGCCCCGTCTGCCGTTCTGCAATCCTGACAATTTCAATCCGGGTTACATCATGCGCGCCCAGCACATCATGTATCGGCAAGGTGACCACGCGCCCTGGCAGAGTCTGCGCGAATACGCCGAAGAGCGCCACGAGCTTCCTGCGGCGACGCTGGACGACGGCATTCTGGTTTATCGCTGAATCGGGTATCGGGAGATCAAATGCTTGTCGATCCACCTATCGCTGCCTTCCTGGATGCACTGGAGAAGTCCGGCGAAAAGAAACTGCACGAAGGTACGCCCGAAGAAGCGCGGGCCAGCTACCGTACCCTGGCGGCCGGCCTGCATCCGCCGGGGACGACGATTTCCGTCGGCAGCGTCGAAAACATCGTCGTTGACGGTGCCTTGGGGGAATTGCCTGCCCGCGTCTACCGTCCCGATGGGAACGGACCATGTCCCACCGCCGCGTTTTTTCATGGCGGTGGCTGGGTGATCGGCGATCTGGATACGCACGACAACGTCTGCCGGGCGATCTGTCGGGAGAGCCGGGTCGTCGTCGTTTCGGTGGCATATCGACTCGCACCCGAGCATCCGTTTCCGGCCGCGGTCGACGACGCTGTCGCCGCGACGCAGTGGGTCGTCGACCATGCACCCGATCTCGGCGGCAACGCGCTCGTGGCAGTCGCAGGAGACAGCGCGGGAGGCAATCTGTCGGCGGTGGTCGCTCACGCTTTCCGTGCGGATGGAGTCGAATTGGCCGGCCAGCTCTTGATCTATCCCGCTACGGATCTACCGGGCACACGGCATCTTTCCTGGCAGCAGAATGCGACGGGATACCTTCTCGACAGGCCGTTGATCGAATGGTTTCTTCACCACTATTCGGGCGGAAGACAGCGCCTCGAGGACCCTCGCATCACGCCCATTCATGCCGGCACTTTCTCCGGACTACCTCCGGCCGTCATCGTGACCGCGCAATTCGATCCGTTGCGAGACGTCGGTCTGGCCTATGCAGAGGCGTTGAGTGCGGGGCGCGTGCCGGTCCATGTCGAGCCGGGCCAGGGATTGATACATGGCTTTTTCGAGATGGGGCAGTTGTCGCCGGCAGCCCAAGACGCGATCGAACGGAGTTGCAGGCGATTCGGCGAAGTGATTCGGGCAGCGCGGTGAACCGGTATGTGCAATCGATTGGAAGGGTCTCGACAGACGATCGGACACGCTTGCATTCGCAACGAATCGTCTCCCCGATCCGACAGGGTGTTCCTATACGTGAGGGTGTTTGATGGAAACGATACAAAAACCGATCTATTCGGGTTTCGGTGCAGCCTCGACGGCAGCGGAGGTGCTCAACGGGCTCGATCTGTCCGGCGTTACCGCCCTCGTGACGGGCGGGCATTCCGGGCTCGGCCTGGAAACGACGCGGGCCCTGGCCGGCGCCGGTGCGCGGGTGATCGTTGCGGCACGCGATCCGCGCGCGGCCGAGAACGCGGTGGCCGACATCGGGAGGAATGTCGAAATCTGGGCACTGGATCTCGGGGACCTCGCGAGCGTTCGACACTTTACGGAAGGTTTTCTTTCAACCGGCAGGCACTTGGACATCCTGATCGGCAACGCCGGCGTGATGGCTTGCCCGGAAACCCGCGTGGGTCCGGGCTGGGAAGCGCAGTTCGCAATCAACCATCTGGGACACTACGTGTTGGTGAACTTGCTGTTGCCGGTGCTGGAAGGGGGCGCGCGGGTCGTCATGGTGTCCTCGCTGGGCCATCACGCTTCGGGTATTCGCTGGGACGACGTGCAGTTTACGCGTGGATACGACAAATGGCTGGCCTACGGTCAATCGAAAACCGCTGCCGCGCTATTTGCTGTCCACCTGGACAAGCTGGGCCGGCAGAACGGAGTGCGGGCATTCTCGCTTCATCCCGGCATGATCCCCACCCCGCTGCAGCGCCATGTTTCGAGGGCGGAGATGATTGCGCTGGGATGGATGGATAACGAAGGCAATCCAGCCCATCCGGAAGCACTCAAGACGCCTGGGCAGGGTGCCGCGACTCAGGTATGGGCCGCGACCTCTCCCATGCTGGCAGGGTATGGCGGCGTGTACTGCGAAGACTGTGATATCGCGCGCCTCTGGACGAGCGTGATCAAGGAGCAGTCCGCGGGAGTGAAGCCGTATGCGATCGATCCGGGGGAAGCCAAACGCCTTTGGGCACTATCGGCGAAGCTTACGGGTATCGATGCGTTCGCTGGAAGGTCGTAACGAGGTTCGATCGGACGCGCCCCCTGCATGCATGGTTTCCGGCTTAGGGTCGATCCCGACTCGACGACGGATAAGACAGATCCAAGATCAGGTGAAAGTCATGAGCAATCGTCAAATCCTGCTAGCCGAGATTCCCCGGGAAAGGCTCGGTCCCGAGCACTTCGCTATCCGGGAGGCAGACAGACCGCGTCCGGCAGACGGGGAAGTGCTGCTCCGCACGCTGTACATATCGCTCGATGCGGCCAGCAGGGCATGGATGCAAGGTGCGACTTATCGTGCCGGCCTTCAAGCCGGCGACGTCATGGCCGGCATGGCACTGGCCGAGGTCGTGGAATCGCGATCCGCGCAACTTGCGGTCGGCGACCTGGTGTTCGCCGAAACAGGGTGGCAAGTCCTGGCAGCGGTACCCGCCCGGAATCTCACCCGATTACCCAGAATCGAACCGCTTACGCATTTGGTGAGCGTCTATGGTGTCCCTGGATTGACGGCTTATTTCGGCATGCAGGAATGCGGTCGACTGGAAGCCGGTCAAACGGTCGTGATTTCGGCCGCGGCCGGAGCGGTCGGGTCCATCGCAGGGCAAATCGCCGGAATCAAAGGGTGTCGAACGGTAGGCATCGCGGGTGGTGCCGTCAAGTGCGATCTGGTGACTCGCGAATTCGGTTTCGATGCGTCGCTCGACTATAAGGCGGGCAATATCGCCGATCGCCTGCGCACGGCATGTCCGGACGGCATCGATGTGTACTTCGACAACACCGGAGGCGACATCCTGGAAGCATGCTTGTTCAACATGGCGCGCTACGGTCGCATCGTGTGTTGCGGCGCCGTTTCGCATTACGACGGGAGTGCACCCGGCGCCGGTCCGCAAGGGGTGCCCGGGCTGGTGATCATCAAGAGTTTGACGTTGCAGGGGTTCCTCTTGGCGGATTACCTCGATCGGCACACGCAGGCAATCGCTGAACTCCAGGGCTGGGTCGAATCCGGCCAGCTCGTGATACGCGAGGATGTGCTCGATGGTTTCGAGCGCCTGCCGGAGGCGCTGGTCGGTTTGCTGAGGGGCGAGAACGTCGGCAAGCGGATGGTCAAGGTCGCATGACCGAATGGCGCCTTGCTTGCGTGCTTGCCGTGATCTAGATTTTTTCTATCGGGGTTCTCAGGCGGGAGGGACTGCCATGGAACTGAGCGTAGAACGTGTCGATGTCTGGTCGGCGACCATCGACGACAAGCCGGGCGGCCTCGCGACAGTATTAAGCGCGCTGCGGACTGCCGGCGCAGACTTGCAGTTCATCGTTGCACGCCGCACATCGGAGACGCCGGGCAAGGGCGTCGTGTTTGTCGCGCCACTGCAGGGAGACGCGGTGATTCGCGCGGCCACGCAGGTGGGGTTCAGCGTCACCCCGAGCGTTCACTCCGTCCGCGTAATGGGTTTGGATCAAATGGGCATCATCGGGCAACTGGCCCAGATGCTCGCGGACGGCGCGATCAATCTCCGTGGCGTCTCGGCCGCCGTGCTGGGTTCCCAGTTCATTGCCTATTTCGCGGTCGATTCGGCGGACGATGCAGACAAGGCGATCGATATCCTGCAGCGGGCATAAGGCGGCTGCGTTGGACGGTGGACTGGCAGCGGCCGGAAGGGGGCGCGCGTTTCAGGACGTTGCGGGCCCCCGTCACATGGCTCAGGTATCCGCCCACCGTCTCAGCAGGTTGTGATAGATCCCGGTGAGCGCGATCACGCCCGGGTCGTGCGCACCTTTGTCCGCAGAAAGCTGCTGGATCTGCGTATCGAGCTGGAACAGCAGCGTGCGATCGGCATCGTCGCGCACCATGCTCTGGATCCAGAAGAACGACGCAACGCGCTCGCCGCGCGTAACGGGCGTCACGTGATGCAGGCTCGACGCCGGGTACAGCACGAGATCGCCCGCCGGCAGCTTGGCGCGATGCACGCCGTAGGTATCCTCGACACATAGCTCGCCGCCGTCGTACGCATCGGGCTCGGCGAGAAACAGCGTCGCCGACAGATCGCTGCGCACACGGAAATCGGTGCCGCGCAGCAGCCGGATCGCGTTGTCGACGTGCGTGCCGAACGTCTCGCCGCCTTCATAGCGGTTGAACAGCGGCGGAAACACCTTGAGCGGCAGCGCCGCCGAAAAGAACAGCGGATGGCGTGCGAGCGCATCCTGGATCGCGTCGCCGACCGCACGCGCGGCCGGTGAGCCTTCCGGCAATTGCCGGTTGCGTTTGGCAAGCGCCGACTGCGCGCCGGACGTCGCGTTGCCGTCGACCCATTCGGCCGCATCGATCAGGTCGCGGCATTGTGCGACTTGCGTCTTGGTCAATACGCCGGGGATATGAAGCATCATGATGCGGATTCCATTGCATGCGGCGGCAGTTGCAGCGCCGCCGCGCGAAACGCGTCGAGCGGCGACGATGCGAGATAGGCGCGCATCTTCGCGATGAACGCGGGCGTCGCGGTGGCCGGCACGCGCGCGAGCCAGACGAGCGCTTCGTCTATGCGCCCGCGCTCGGCGAGCAGCCGCGCAAAGTTGAACTGGCCGCGGAAGTCGCCGGCAACGGCTGCGCGGCGGTAGTGGTCGAACGCGGCATCGGTGTCGACGGATACGACCCAGCCGTCCTCGTAGAAGCCGCCGATCAGGTTGATCGATTTCGCGTGCCCGAGCGCGGCCGCGCGGCGGAACCAGTCGAGCGCGTCGGCGCGGTTCTCGTCGACGCCGTTGCCGAGCGCGAGCGCCGTCGCGTAGTTGTACATGCCCCAGTCGAGCCCCGCCTGCGCGGCGAGCCGGTACCAGTACACGGCGACCGGCGCGCACGCGGCCGTGCCCCAGCCGAACTCGTAGCAGCGGCCGAGCATGTTCATCGCCATCGGGTGGCCGGCCCGCGCGGCGTGCCGGAACCAGCCGAACGCGGCAGCCGGATCGCGCGCGACGCCATGGCCGTCGAGCAGGTACTGCCCGTAGACGGCCTGCGCATCGACGATGCCGTTGTCGGCCGCAGCCGCGACCCACGCGGCGGCGCGCTCGGGCGGCCCGGCCAGGATGTCGGCGAACTCACGCGGCGATACCGACGCGAGCGCCTTCAGCGATACGGCCTCCATCGATCAGTAGCGCGCGTTCAGCGTGACGAACGCCGAGCGGCCCGGTGCGATCGACGCGTAGTGCGCCGGATACGCCTGGTCGAAGTACGTACGGTTGAACAGGTTGTTCACGTTCAACTGCAGGTCGAGCTTCTTGTTGATCCGGTACTGCGCCATCGCATCGAAGCGCCAGTACGACGGCACGGCGCGCAGGTTCGCGGGATCGCCGAATACTTCCGACATGTAGAACGCGCCGCCGCCGACCGTGAACTTCGGCGTCACGTCGTAGTTCGACCACATCGTGAGGCTGTGCTTCGGCGTGTTCGGGAAGCGGTTGCCGTTGTTCGCCGCATCCTTGCCGTTGTCGCGCAGCGCGCTCTTCATGTACGTATAGCCGCCGAACACCTGCCACTGCTTCGTGATCTGCCCTGCGACGCCGAGCTCGAGACCCTGCACGCGCTTGTTGCCGACCATCGCGTACTGGTTGTTCGGCAGCGTCACGCGCGCGTTCGTCGTGTCGATCTGGAACAGCGCGGCGGTCAGCGCGAGCTTGTCGTTCAGCACGTTCCACTTGGTGCCGAGCTCGATGCTGCGGTTCTTTTCCGGCGCCATCTGGTCGGCGTTCGGGCCGACGCCGCCGCGACCCGGCGTGAGCGACTGCGTTTCGCTGCCTTCGCCGAGCAGCATGCCGGCCGGCGTCGATGACGTCGCATACGACGCGTAGATGCTGCCGTTCTGCGCGGGCTTGAACACGAGGCCGGCCTGCCAGTTCACGAGCGTATCGTCGCGCGTATAGGTTTTGCTGCCGTTGGCCTTGGTGTCGGTGAAGCGGGTCGAGTAGTCGTCGACGCGCACGCCGGCATTGACCTGCCAGCGCGGCGTGATCTCGATCGTGTCGAAGCCGTAGATCGATTTCGTCGTGGTGCGCGCATGCGCGTAGTCGTTGTTGCGCGTGATCGAGCCGGCCCACGGATCGTTCGGGTTCGGCGACCACAGGCTCGTGCAGTTGTAGCCCGACGCCGCGCCGATGCCTTTCTGGCAGATCTTGCCGGTGTCGGTCGCGACCTTGTACGTGTCGCGCTTGCCCCATTCGCGTGTCAGCTCGATGCCGGTCGTGAAGCTGTGCTTGAACGGGCCGGTGCGGAATTCGCCGAACAGCTCGGTCAGGTTCGCGATGCTGTTGATCGAGCTGTTGCGGTTGTTGTTGCGGCGCCAGACCTTGCCGTTCACCACGTTGCCCTGGCTGTCGTCGGGCTGCGTCCAGATGTAGTCCTGCGTCGATTCCGTGTAACGCGTGGTGTTGCGGATCGTCAGCGACGACGTGATGTCGTGCTCGATCTTGATCGTGCTGATGTCCGACGTGGTCTTGCGGAAGTCGCGGTCGATCAGCCCGTAGAAGTTGTGGCGATCGACGTTTGCCGGGCCGTCGGTGACGCCTTTCGGGATGTTGAAGCCGTAGACGTACGGAATGCCGCCGTCCGGCATGTCGTCGGTCGACAGGTGGTAGTAGCTCGCGGTCACGCGCGTCGGCGTGCCGAGGCCGAACGCGATCGACGGTGCGACGCCCCAGCGCTCGTTGTTGACGGCGTCGCGGCCGGCGACGTCGTTGTTGTGGCTCATCAGGTTCAGGCGGAATGCGGCGTGATCGGCGAACTGCCAGTTGCCGTCGGCGGTGAAGCGGCGATAGCGGTCGGTGCCGAGGCCGGCGCTCGCGCTGGCCGTCGTGCCGAGGTGCGGGGCCTTCGTGATCAGGTTGATGCTGCCGCCGGCGCCGCCGCGGCCGCCGTACGCGCCGTCGGAACCCTTGGTGATCTCGACGCGTTCGGTGTTGAAGATCTCGCGCGTCGTGGCGCCCGTGTCGCGCATGCCGTCGACGAACATGCTGCCCTGCGTGTCGTAGCCGCGGATGAACGGACGGTCGCCGAGCGGGTTGCCGCCTTCGCCGGCGCCGAACGTGATGCCGGGCACGGTGCGCAGCGCTTCGGTCAGCGTCGACGCGCCGCTGTTCCGGATCAGTTCCTGCGGAATCACGGTGACGGATTTCGGCGTGTCGACGAGCGGCGCGGTGAATTTCGCGGAAGCGGAAAAGTCGGCCTTGTAGCTGTGCTCGATCTTGCCCTGGATCTCGATCGGCGCGAGATGGCCTTCGGTGCTGGACGGGGCCGGCGGCGGCGCGCCGTCGGCGAATGCAGGGCTCGCGGCGAGCACGCTGCACAGGGTGGTGAATTTGCCGAGCTTCAACTCGTCGGAACGGGACTTCATGGTGCGCTTGGACCTCGCGATGTGGCCCCGGGGGAGGTGTGCTACGGAAATGTGCATGCCGCCGGGAATTATTACGATTTGTTTTCAGCCGGCATTCTATGTAATTTTTTGTTGAATGAGAAGCGTTCTTGTTATCAATTAAAAGGCAAGTGTTGACGAATGTTGCGGGGTGGATGGGCGGTGGATGATGGCCGATTGGCCGAGTGTGACGGGATCCTCGGGCGGGCTAGAGTGGTTTTGTCGCGAGGCAATCCATGTGACTACAAGATGCTAGGATGACTGCATTGAAAGCATTTTGAAGGAATGCATCATGCCTGTGATTACCGTTCGAAATTTGCCGGACGAAGTGCATCGCGCACTTCGGATTCGCGCCGCCCAGCACGGACGCAGTACCGAAGCCGAGGTACGTGACATTCTCGAGCAGGCCGTCCTGCCAGGCGGGCGGCTCAAGCTGGGAACGTTGCTGGCGGAAATCGGGCGTGCGGCAGGCGGCGTCGATTTCGACGTCGAGCGCGATAAGGTGCCAACCAATCCGATGAGCTTCGAATGATCCTTGTTGATACGAACGTCATTGCCGAACCGCTGCGGCGCGAGCCGAGTGCGGCCGTGATCGAGTGGCTCGATGCCCAGAACGCCGAGACGCTGTTTCTCGCCGCAATCAGTCTCGCCGAAATTCGATTCAGCGTTGCGGCGTTGCCGGAAGGGCGAAGGAGGGACAGGCTGCATCAGAGCATCGAGCAGCGCGTGCTGTCGGTGTTTCGAGGCCGAATCCTGCCGTTCGACGAAGCGGCGAGCAAAGCGTATGCGAGCCTTCGGGCTCGGGCCCGTGTCGCAGGTAGCGCGATCGCGCCTGCCGATTGTTTTGTCGCCGCCACGGCCGAGGCGAACGGCCTGATCGTGGCCACGCGCGATGTCGCGCCGTTCGAGGCGGTGGGGCTTCGCGTGATCGATCCGTGGGCGCGGTAGCGCCCGGTTTCTGGCACCCATCACCTGCGCTGGAATTGGAAACGCGCCGTGCAATGCGGCGCGTTCTGCGTCAGGCAAGCGCGCCCGTCCCGTGAAGCGATGGCGGGCGGGCGCGAGACTCCCGGCGTGACTTAATCGACTCCGTGAAACACCGCGTCCTCCGGCCCGAGATAAGCCGGCGGGCGCCACGTCGCGTCGCGCATCGAATGCTGGACGAGGTTCTCGACGCCGAGCAGCACCGCGAAGATCGCCATCCGCACCGGAATGCCGTTGTCGGTCTGCCGGAAGATCGCAAGGCGCGGGTCGCGGTTCAGGTCGACCGACAGGTCGTTCGCGCCCGGCCGGCTGTCGCGCGGCAGCGGGTGCATGATCAGCGTGTCGGGCTTGCAGACCGAGTCGACGAGCGCCTGGTTGATCTGGAAATCCGGCGTATAGCCTTCGAACGATTCGTCGGTGAAGCGCTCCTTCTGGATCCGCGTCGCGTAGACGACGTCCGCGCCGCGCAGCCCGGCCGCGAGGTCGGTCGTCTGTTCGACCACATGGCCGTTCGTCGAGATCTGGTCGATGATGTAGGCCGGCATCTCGAGCGTCGGCGGCGACACGAGCGTGAACTTGAGCCCGCGGTACAGCGCGAGCAGCTTGACGAGCGAGTGCACGGTGCGGCCGTACTTGAGATCGCCGACCAGCGCGATGTGCGCGCCGTCGACGATCTTGCCGAGCCGCGAGAACTCGCGCTGGATCGTATAGAGATCGAGCAGCGCCTGGCTCGGGTGCTCGCCGGGGCCGTCGCCGCCGTTGATCACGGGCAGGTTGGTCGCGCGCGCGAACTCGGCCACCGAGCCTTTCTCCGGGTGGCGGATCACGAGCGCGTCGACGTAGCCGGCCATCACGCGGCTCGTGTCGTAGATCGATTCGCCCTTGGCCATCGACGAGAACGTGAAGCCCGTCGTGTCGCACACCGAGCCGCCGAGCCGGCAGAACGCCGCGCCGAACGACACGCGCGTGCGCGTGCTGGCCTCGAAGAACAGGTTGCCGAGCACGGCGCCTTCCAGCACGCGCGAAATCTTGTGGCGCCGCGCGATCGGCTGCATCACGTCAGCCACGCGAAACAGCGCCTCGACCGATTCCCGCGAGAACTGGTCGACCGACAGCAGTTGCGGCTTGCCTTCGAACAGGAACTGCTTCGCGAGCCCCTGATTGTCTACGCTTTGCGTATAGGCCCCGCTTTCCGGTGCCGAACGTTCGACGATTTCCGACACGAAGCGCTCGACGATCTCGGGCATCCCGCGCGATTCCTGCGAATCGTCGGGCAGCAGCCAGGTATCCAGTGCGCGCCGGCTGACGCCGATTCGATTGGCGAACGCTTCGCGAGTCATGTTGAGGCGGCGCATCGCGTCGCGGAGGAAGGCTTGCTGGGGAACGGTCATCGGCGGCTCCTGGCGGAAAATATACGCGGTGCGTATATTAGTTCCTGGCGTGCTGAAGTCAAGGAAAATCTGCGCGATCGGGCTGTGCGGTGCGTGTGACACTCGACGGGCTCGCACTGGCGCGCGGCGTCCGCGTCCGTATAATCAGGTCAGGCCCCGTGCCCTGCATCGGCAGGGCGCCATGCCGCAAACGATTCGCCCGGTCGGGCTTGTTGATTCGAAGGAGAATGAGAATGACGCGTACGATTGCTGCAATGTTGCTGGTTGTGACCGCCGCGCTCGCCGGCTGCAATACGGTCGCCGGCGTGGGCCAGGACATTTCGAAGGGCGGCCAGGCGATCAGCGATACGGCCGAAAAGGCCAAGTAAGCCGACCGGTTCCGGAATGCAGAAAGCGCCGGGCCGTCCCGCGCTTGCGGGGCGGCCCGGCGCTTTTTTGGGGGGGCGGCGTGGCGTTGACGCCGGCGGCGTCAGGCGTGTTCGACGAACGCGTAGCGGCCTTCGACCTTGCGCGGCGTGAACCATCCGTAGTCGGGGAACATCCGGTTGCGCACGAACCAGACGTAGCCCACCAGCACCAGCGTGACCGCGAGGCCCGGCAGCGCGGTCGACGGATCGCGTCCGAGCTCGGCGATGGTCTTCGGCAACTGCAGCAGCGACAGCAGGATGAACGCGTGATACGCGCCGACGCGATGGGTCGCGAAGCCCAGATGAACAGCAGCGACAGCGGCACGGTCAGCGCGAGGAACACCACGACGAGGCCATTGCCGAGCGCGCCCGACACGCCATGGTCGCCGGTGGCGGCGGAGAAGTAATACGCGAGCATCAGGCTGATCGCCAGCTGGAGGGTGCCGAGCGCGACCAGGATCCAGGTGTGCACCTTGTTCTTGCGACAGCGTTCCGGATCGGGGCGCGACGCGATCAGGCTTGCGATCACGCGATCCTTGAGCCCCTGTCCGGACAGCTCGGCCAGTACGTCGGCCTTCCTCGTTCCCGCGGACAGCAGCACCGCGATTCTTGTTTTGGCTTCCTTCCTGTTCATTGCGTGGCGGATTGTTGTTCGATGGTTGTCAAAGTTTTCGGCCACGCGAATATTGCATCTTGCACGGTGGTGCGCAACGGTTTTGCGGCGCGCGGACACATTCCTACAGTTGCCGGCGGCGTCGCGCGAACGCGGGGATGGACCGGCAATGTGGCGTGAACGAGCGTCCTGCGTTTCTGCAACAACGCAATGAGCGCGGCTCAGTCAGCGGCGGTTTGCGCCGACGGCGCGGGACTGGCCGGCTGTACCGGGTTCGCCGGTTGCGCATCGCGTGCACGCGCGGGCGGTTCGCGCCGCCGCGTCGCGCCGACGAGCATGCCCGCGACGACGAGCGCGATGCCGGCGACACGCGTGCCGGTCAGCGTTTCGCCGAACAGCGCGACCGCGAACAGCACGGCCGAGACCGGCGCGACCGCCGTGAACAGCGCGGCCTCGGTGCCGCTCGTGCGCGCGGAGCCCGCATACCAGCACAGGTAGCCGAGCACGGTCGGCACCAGCGCGTAGTAGGTAATTGCCGACACGGCGCCGACGGTCCAGCCGGTCGCCACCGCGCGCCATTCGAACGCGGCCGGCACGACGGCGAGCACGAAGCCGAGGCCCGACATCGCGGCGGACAGCGCGAGCGGCGGCAACGGTGCGGCAAGCCGCCGGTTCAGCAGGATGAAGACGGCTTCGCATGCGACGGCGGCCAGCACCAGCGCATCGCCGGCAAGCGTCTGGAGCGACGACATCGTCTGGCCGGGTGCGAACGTGACGAACAGCACACCGGCCGTGGCGAGCGCGGCGGCCACCCAGTCGCGCGGCGTCTGCCGCTCGCGCAGCACGACAGCCGCGATCAGCGTCGACATCGCCGGCAGCGTGCCGAGCATCACGCCCGCATCGAGCGGCGACGACAGCTTCGTGCCGCTGATCAGCAGCACCGTATAACCGACGCCGCCCGCCGCGGCCTGGATGACGAGCAGCACGGCGTCGCGCGCGGAAATGCGCGGCCAGCGCATTCGCTGCGCGCGCATCAGCGCGAACAGCAGCGGCGTCGCGATCAGGAAGCGCAGCGCCGTGGCCGCGAACGGCGGCAGGCCGCCGGCCGCGAGACGGCTCGCGATGACGGTGCTGCCGACGCCCGCCATCGCGGCGGCGAGGTAGAGATAGCCAATCAGTCGTGTTTTCATGCGCGCATCGTCGCGTACGGCGGCGGTGCGCGTCTTGAACGAAATTGCAGCGGGTGCGTGGGGATGCCGAGGGCGGTGCGTGGGGCCGCCTTGCGAGCGTGCGTCAGTGTCGGCGTCAGTCGAAGCCGCCGCAGCAGCGTCAGCCACCATCGTCGACGCGGGACCCGCCTTCGATCGCGTTGCGCGCGGACGCCAGCGGCGTCAATTGGCTTGCGTAAACCGCCCCGGCGTAATCCCGAACTGGCGCGCGAATGCGCGCGTCAGGTGGCTCTGATCGGCAAAGCCGGCTTCGGCCGCGGCATCCGCGATAGGCAGGCCGTTGGCGAGCAGCGCGCGCGCCAGCCGCGCCCGCGACTGGATCAGATACGCGTGTGGCGTGATACCGAGTTCGCGTGCAAACCCGCGCAGCAACTGGAACCGGCTCACGCCGCTCAGGTCGGCCAGTTCGGCGAGCGAAACGGGCGCGGCCGGCGCCGCGTCGAGCCCGTCGCCGGGGACGCGGATCGCCCGCGCGACGCCCGCCCCCGGCCCGTCTCTTTTTA